>CAZIXL010000248.1:0-5277 GCA_964542885.1 uncultured bacterium | reverse complement strand
TCGGGATCTACTGGCACTTCGTCGACATCGTCTGGATCTTCCTGTTCCCGCTGCTGTACATCGCCAAGTAGGCCGGAGGAGAGCATGTCCGACCACGCCCAGGCCCACGCCCCGGCTCACGCGCCGCACCGCAACTACGTGAAGATCTGGGGCATCCTCGTGGTGCTGCTGGTGATCAGCGTCATCGGCCCCATGACCGGGATCCGCGTCGTGATGCTGATCACGGCGTTCGGCATCGCGCTCGTGAAGGCGTACCTCGTCGCCAAGAACTTCATGCACCTCGACATCGAGAAGCCGATCGTCCACTTCGCGCTCGGGCTGGCGCTCGTGTTCATGGTGCTGCTGTACGCGGGCGTCGCGCCCGACGTGCAGAAGAGCGACGGCCAGAACTGGAAGAAGGACGCGGGATTCCATCACCTGCCGCCCCAGCCCGTCGAGCACGGCGAGCACGGGGCGGAGGGCGGCCAGGCCGGAACGGAGCACGCCGAAGGTGCAGCCACTCACTGAGCCCGCCGTGAGCGCGATGCCCGAACGCCGCCGCCTCGCGCGGAACGGCTCGCTGGGCATGGCGCTGTTCGTCTTCACCGAGGTGATGCTGTTCGCCGGCTTCATCTCGGCGTACACCATCGTGCGGGGCTCCGCGCTGCCCGGCATGTGGCCGCCCGAGGGCCAGCCGCGGCTGCCCGTCGACCGCACGCTGCTCAACACGCTCGCGCTGCTGGCGAGCGGCGCGCTGCTGTTCGTGGGCGGGCGGCGCTTCCGCCGTGCCGGGGCGCCGGCCGCGCAGCCGTGGATGCTCGGGGCGCTCGCGCTGGGGGCTACGTTCGTCGCGCTGCAGGGCGCCGAGTGGGTCGCGCTGCTGCGCCAGGGCCTGACGCTCACCTCGAGCCAGCTCGGCTCGTTCTTCTACGTGATCATCGGCGCCCACGCCCTGCACGCGGTTGCCGCGATCCTGGGCCTCGGCTGGGCCGTGGCCGCGATGCGCGCGCGGAAGCTGAACGAGTCCGCGCTCGGGGCCGTGGAGCTTTTCTGGTACTTCGTCGTGCTCGTGTGGCCGCTGCTCTACTGGAGGGTCTACCTGTGACGCTCCGCCGCCTGCTGTCCGCCACGCTCGCCGCCGCGTTCGTCTCGCTGCCCTCGCTCGCCCACGCCTGCGGAGGCTGCGGGGTCGGCAACGGCCGAAACGCGATCGACTACCTCACGACGACCGTCTTCCTGTCGCTGCTGCCGCTCGGGATCATCGGCGCGGGCCTCGTCTGGCTGGCCCGCAACGGCCGCGCGTTCCTCGCGAGCGAGTTCCGAGAGCGCGACGAGGCGGGTCCGGCCGAGACGCGCGAGGCCGGTCCCGCGCGTCCCTGAGGCCCGGCGGAACGCCCGCGGGAATCAGCCGAACAGGCCGAGCAGGTGCGTCGCGACCAGCCACGCGCCGGCACAGAGGAAGACGGCCCCCGTGGCGATTCGGCCCACGCGTTCGAAGGCAGTGATGGCGCCGAACGCGCGCGCCACGCCCCGGGCGCCGAGCACGAGCAGCAACGCGAACAGCAGGACCGGCAGGCCCGTGCCGAGGCCGAACACCGCGGGCAGCACGAAGCGGGAACGCGCGCCGACCGCCAGCGGCATGAGTCCGCCGAAGAAGAGCCCGGCCGAGACCGGGCAGAACGAGAGCGCGAGCAGCCCGCCGAGCAGACCGGCGCCGAGGATGCCCCGGCCCGCGACGCGCTCGCGAAGCCGGGCTCCGGGATCCCCGGCGGGCCATCGCAGCGGCAGCCAGCCGAGCAGGCCGGCGCCGATCAGCAGGAGCAACGGGCCGAGCCACTGGTTCACGCGCTGTTGGAGGAAGAACGACAGGCCGGGCACCGAGAGCACGCCGGCCACCACGATCGTGGCGACCGCCACGTAGGTGAGCGCGCGGCCCACCGAATACGCGAGCCCCGAAGCCAGGACACGCCACGGGTGACCGGCGTCCCGGCCGACGAACGACACCGCCGCGACGTTCGCGGCGAGCGGGCACGGGCTGATCGACGCCAGGATGCCGAGCCACAGCGCGGTGACCACGGCTCCGAGTTCCTCGATCACGACCGCTCGTCCAGGAACCGGCGCGTCTCGCCGCGGACGTATTCCAGGAACTTCGGCTTGTCCTGGAGGAGCTGCCAGACCTTCTCGAGATTCCGCCACTTCGCCGGCTTGCCGGTCACCTCGTCGACGAGCACCAGCGACTTGGTGTAGAGCCCGAAGTCCTTCGCGAAGTGGGCGTTGTCGCCGACTTCGAGGTTCACGACCTTCCATTCGAGCCGGCCGTCCCCGAGCTCGGCGGCGAATCCGGTTTCGATCGCCTCGTGCGCGTAGGCCTCGATCGCGCGGCAGGACGCGCAGCGCTGGGTGGTGTGGAAGTAGTAGGCGACGACGTGGTGCGAACGCGCTTCCGGCTTCGCAGTGACGGATGTCGCGGCGGACGCCGGCGGGCCGGCCGGCGCCGGGCCGGCGAGGAGGGCGACCGTCACGAGCCCGGCGAGCAGTGCGCGGAGTGCCGTGCGTGGCGCGCGGTCGTTCACGACAGCACCGCCCGGAGTTGCTCGGCCGAGGGCACGCGGCCGGCGAGCCGGACCTCGCCGTCCACGACGAGCGCGGGCGTCGTCATGACGCCGTAGCCCATGATGGTCGTGATGTCCGTCACCTTCTCGATCTCGTAGTCGAGCCCGAGCGCCTTCGCGGCCTGCTCGGTGTGTTCGTAGAGCAGGTTGCACCTGGCGCAACCCGACCCGAGGACCAGGATCCTGATCATGACGACGACTCCTTCGAACGTGCGGCGGAAGCGATGGGCGGCTGCCCACGCGCCTAGACGAGCCAGTTGAAGAGGAAGCCGACGACGACGATGCCGGCGGCCACCACGGCGATGAACGTTGCGATCAGCAGGGGCCGGAGCACCTTGCGGAGAATGACCATCTCGGGCAGCGAGAGCGCGATCACCGACATCATGAACGCGAGCACGGTGCCGAGTGCCGCGCCCTTCTCGAGCAGCGCGTGCACGACGGGAATGATGCCCGCCGCGTTCGAGTACATGGGCACGCCGATCAGCACCGCCAGCGGCACGGACCACCAGGCGCCCTTGCCCATGATCGAAGCCATGAAGTTCGCGGGCACCCAGCCGTGGATGCCGGCGCCGACGACGATGCCCGCGAGGACGTAGGGCCACACCTTTCCCACGATGTCCCTCACGGCCTCCAGGCCCAGCGCGAAGCGCTCGTCCCACGTGGGCCGCCGGAGCGCGCGACCCGCCGGAACGGCGTTCGTCGCGTACACCCAGGGCTCGACGTGGGACTCGAGCCGGAGCCGCCCGATCATCCAGCCCGCCCCGATGGCCACGAGCAGGCCGGTGCCGAGGTAGAGCCCCGCCACCTTCCAGCCGAAGAGGCCCAGCAGGAGGGCGAGCGCGACCTCGTTGACCATGGGAGCCGAGATCAGGAACGAGAACGTCACGCCCAGCGGGACGCCCGCGGTGAGGAAGCCGATGAAGAGCGGCACCGCCGAGCAGGAGCAGAACGGCGTCACGACGCCGAGCCCGGCGGCGACCACGTTGCCCACGGACTCCGTGCGGCCGGCGAGGATGGCGCGCGTGCGCTCCGGCGTGAAGAAGCTGCGGACCACCCCCACCGCGAAGACCACCAGCACGAGCAGCAGGAGGACCTTGGGGGCCTCGTAGCAGAAGAACCCCACCGCGCTGCCGAGCGGTTTCGCCGGGTCCAGGCCCAGCAGGCCGTGGCTCAGGTAGGCCGCGGCCGGCTCGAGCGCGGTGTAGAGCGCGACCCACGCGACCAGCGCGCCCAGCACGCGTGGCAGGAGCCGGGGCAAGCGCCCGGATCCGCGGGCCGCTCCCGGGACCGTGCTCACGGCACGACCGGGCCTCTCCGCGGCGCGAACGGCGGGGCGGAATGGAAGCAGCGCCGGCGGAACCACAGCGCCAGGTTGACGAGCGCGATGAGCGCCGGGACTTCGATCAGGGGGCCGACGACGGCCGCGAACGCCGCGCCGCTGCCGATGCCGAACGTCGCCACCGCGACGGCGATGGCCAGCTCGAAGTTGTTCGAGGCGGCGGTGAACGACAACGTCGCCGACTGCGGGTAATTCGCCCCGGCCACGCGGCTCAGGAGGAACGAGGCCACGAACATGATCGCGAAGTAGAGGAGCAGGGGAACCGCGATCCGCGCGACGTCCAGGGGAAGTTGCACGATGGTCCCGCCCTTCAGCGAGAACATGACCACGATGGTGAACAGCAGCGCGACGAACGTGATCGGGCCGATGGCCGGCAGGAATCGGTGCTCGTACCAGTCCCGGCCCCGGAGGGTGATCAGCGCGAAGCGCGAGAGAACCCCGGCCAGGAACGGAATGCCCAGGTAGACGAAGACACTGGCGGCGATTCCGCCCATCGTGATGTTCACGGTCACCGCCTTCATTCCGAGCCACGCCGGGGCGACCGAGAGGAACAGGTACGCGTACGCCGGGAAGAAGAGCACCTGGAAGACCGAGTTGAACGCCACGAGGCCGGCACAGTACTCGGGATCGCCCTGCGCGAGGTCGTTCCAGACGATCACCATCGCGATGCAGCGCGCGAGCCCGATGAGGACGAGCCCGGTCATGTACTCGGGCCGGTCGCGCAGGAACACCGCGGCCAGGGCGAACATGAGCACGGGGCCGATCACCCAGTTCTGCACCAGCGAGAGCGCGAGCACGCGGCCGTCGCGGAAGACGCGGCCCATCTCCTCGTAGCGCACCTTCGCGAGCGGCGGGTACATCATCAGGATGAGGCCGGCGGCGATCGGCACGGACGTGGTGCCCACGCTGAAGCGATCGAGCACCGGAACGAACTGCGGGAACAGGTAGCCGGCGCCGACGCCGACCGCCATCGCGAGGAAGATCCACAACGTGAGGTAGCGGTCGAGCACCGGGAGGCGGCTGGTGACCGCGGCGCGCACGGCCGGCGGGCGAGGGCTGGTCACGGCCGGGACTCCGTTGGTGCCGTCCCCGATGCGAGCGCCTCGGCGAGCAGCGACACCACGAGGCCCTCGATGCGGTCGCGCACGGCACGGAAGTCGTCGTCGGGGAGGAGCTTCGGATCGGGCAGGTCCCAGTCCCGTCGGTGAACCGCGGGCAAGGCCGGGCAGGCGTCCCCGCAACCCATCGTCACGACGTAGTCCCAGCGGAGCTCGGGCAGCGCCTCGAATCCCTTCGAGGACTGGGCTGCCAGGTCGACGCCCTTCTCGCTCATGAACTGGATCGCCC
>CAZIXL010000247.1:0-5290 GCA_964542885.1 uncultured bacterium | reverse complement strand
GCGATCAAGTTCATCAAGTCCGGCATGGACTCCAAGCAGGTGATCGCGCGGTTCGAGGCCGAGCGGCAGGCACTCGCGATGATGGAGCACCCCGCCGTCGCCCGCGTCTTCGACGCCGGCACGACCCCTGCCGGCGCACCCTACCTCGTGATGGAGTACGTGCGCGGCATGCCGATCACGGTGTACTGCGACGAGCACCGGCTGTCGCCGCGCGCGCGGCTCGAGCTGTTCCAGCAGGTCTGCGAGGGGGTGCAGCACGCCCACCACAAGGCGATCCTGCACCGCGACCTCAAGCCCTCGAACATCCTGGTCACCGAGCACGACGGCCGGCCGCAACCCAAGATCATCGACTTCGGCCTGGCCAAGGCGACGGCGCACAAGCTGACCGAGCAGACGCTGTTCACCGAGCTGGGCGTGCTGATCGGCACGCCCGAGTACATGAGCCCCGAGCAGGCGAACCTGACGGGCGAGGACGTGGACACGCGCACCGACGTGTACGCGCTCGGCGTGATCCTCTACCAGCTGCTGGTCGGCGCGCTGCCGTTCGACTCCCAGACGCTGCGCAGCGCGGGCTTCGACGGCGTGCGCCGGATCATCCGCGAGGAGGAGCCGAAGCGGCCTTCGACGCGGCTGGGCACGCTCGGCGAGCGCGCGTCCGACTCGGCCCGTGCGCGCGGCCTGGAGCCGGGCGTGCTGCGCCGGCAGCTCGAGGGCGATCTCGACTGGATCACGCTCAAGGCCCTCGAGAAGGACCGCGCCCGCCGCTACGACTCGCCGCGCGAGCTGGCGCGCGACATCGGCCGCTACCTGGCCGACGAACCCGTGCTGGCCGGGCCGCCGAGCGCCGCCTATCGGGCGCGAAAGTTCGTGCGCCGCCACCGCGGCGCCGTGACGGCGGCCGCGCTGCTCGCCGCGGCGCTGCTGGCGGGCATCGTGGGAACGACCGCCGGACTCGTGCGCGCCCGCCGCGCCGAGGCGGAAGCGCGGGCGCAGTCGCGCACCTCGGAGCGCGTGTCGCAGTTCCTGGCCGAGATCCTGCAGAACATCGATCCGCAGCGCCTGGGCAAGGACCTGCAGGCCGACCTCGAGCGGCGCACCGCCGAGTCGGGCTCGCTCGACCGGGTGAACTTCGTCGACGTCTCCTCGGGGTTGATCGACCGCCAGATCTTCGCGCCCGCGCGCGCGATGATCGATTCGACGCTCCATGACCAGCCCGAGCTGGCCGCGCGGCTCGACCTCACCCTGGGTGAGTCGTACATGGAGGGCCTGCAGCTCTTCGAGCCGGCCGTCGAGGCCCTGCGCAAGTCCGTGGCAGCGACCGCGCGCGCGCGCCGGGCGGGCGCGCCCGTCGACTGGACCCCGGAGATGGCGCTCGCGCTGGCCCTGAAGCGCATGGGCGGGCGTGCCGCGTTCGCGGAGGCCGAGTCGATCTACGGGGCCGTGCTCGCCGACGCGAGGACGCGCGGCACGCAGGACACCCCGACCGCGCTCGTCGCGGCGACGCAGCTGGGCGACATCTACCGCCGGATCGGCCGGGGCGCGCAGGCCGAGAGCACGTTGCGCGACGTCGTGGCGCGGATGCGCGGCGCGAAGGACCTGGACCCGATCGAGCGGGACTTCGCGATGAACGACCTCGCGCTGGTCCTGCGCGAGGCGCCGGCGACGCGCGGCGAGAGCGACTCGTTGTTCCGCGAGGCGATCGCCGGGCTCGCGGAGCGGTTCGGCCCCGGCCACTACGAGACGCTCAACACGCGCCTCAACCGCGCACGGCTGCTCCTTCAACTGGACCGCAACGCCGAGGCCGAGAGCGAGCTGCGCCGCACGCTCGAGGACGGCCGCTCGACGATCGGCACGGAGAGCGACCTCGCCACGCAGGCGCAGGTCGCGCTCGGCGACGCGCTCAAGGCCGAGGGCCGCTACGAGGAGGCGATCGCCACCTACCGAGCCGCCGAGCGGGTGATGCGCAAGCCCGGAAACCCGTCGCGCTCGCTCGGGGCGTCGATCCTCAACCGCAGCGGGGCGCTGCACGCGGTCGGCCGCGACGCCGAAGCGATTCGCGAGCTGACCGCCTTCGCCGACGAGCAGCGTCGCGCGGGCACGGAGCTGGGGGAGTATCGCTACGTGCTGTCGCAGCAATATCTCGCCAGCCTGTACGCGCATCGTGGCGAGCGGGCCGCCGCGCTCGACTGCCTGCGCCGCCTGGCCGAAGCGGGCTACGACGATCCCGACCAGCTCGTGAGCGACCCGGACCTGCAGGCGCTGCGCGGTGCGGAGTTCGACGCGATCGTCGCGAGCGTGCGCAGGAACGCGAAGTCGGAACGGTAGGAGCGGGCCGGCCGAGGCGAGTGCCCCGGCCGGGTGGACACCGTCCGGAGGATGGAGCGCAGGAGCGGACCGAGTCCGCTGAACGAGGCCGTGCGGCAGTGCACTTCCGCGGCGCGCGTGCGGCGCGCCGAAAGGAGCGAGAGCGCGTGAGCGATTCCCCCGGAGTGCGACGCGTCCACGGTCACTGTGCGATGTGCCTGGCGCGTTGCGGCACGGTGGCGACCGTCGAGGACGGCCGCTTCACACGGCTGGACCCCGATCCCACGCATCCCACGGGACAGGCGATCTGCGCGAAGGGGCGGGCCGCGCCCGAACTGGTGTACCACCCCGAGCGCCTCACGCACCCGCTGCGCCGCACGCGCCCGAAGGGCGATCCCGACCCGGGCTGGGAGCGCATCGGCTGGGACGAAGCGCTCGGGTTGACCGCCGCCGCCATGCGGCGCGTGGCCGAGCGCCACGGCCCGCAGGCCGTCGCGTTCACGACCTCGTCGCCGTCGACGACCGCGATCGGGGATTCGCTCGGGTACATCCAGCGATTGGCGAACGCGTTCGGCACGCCGAACTCGGGCGTGACGATGGACCTGTGCGGCTGGGGGCGCGCGTTCGCCACGCGCTACACGTTCGGCGTCGGCAGCGTCGGGACCGGCAGCGGCGGCGCGATGCCCGACATCGCCCACAGCGGCGTGCTGGTGCTGTGGGGCTACAACCCCGCGTTCACGCGGCTCACGCACGCCACCGCCACCGTCGCCGCGCGCGAGCGCGGCATGAAGCTCGTGGTGATCGACCCGCGCCGCGTGGGGCTGGCCGGCAAGGCCGACCAGTGGCTGCGCGTGCGGCCCGGCACCGACGGCGCGCTGGCGCTGGGCCTCGCGAACGTGATGCTCGAACGCGGCTGGTACGACCGCGACTTCGTGCGCACCTGGAGCAACGGACCGCTCCTCGTGCGGGCCGACACGGGCCGGCTGCTCAGCGGGCGCGACCTGGCGGCGGCGGGCGACGAGCGCATCGCGTACGCGTGGGACGCGGCCGCGGCGCGGCTCGTGCCCTACGACCGCGCGGCCGGCCGCTACGACGGCGACGATCGGCACCTCGCGCTCGAAGGCGAATACCGCATCGCGACGCCGCAGGGCGAAGTGACCTGCCGCCCGGCGTTCGAGGACTACGCGCGGCTCTGCCGGCGCTACCCGCCCGAGACCGTCGAAGCCGTGTGCTGGATCCCGCGCGCGCAGGTCGAGGAGACGGCGCGGCTGCTGTGGCACTCGCGCCCCGTGTCGTACTACGCGTACAGCGGGCACGAGCAGCACGCGAACGTCACGCAGACCGCGCGGGCGATGTCGCTCCTCTACGCGCTCACCGGTTCGTTCGACCAGCCCGGCGGCAACGTGCTGTTCGCCGCCCCGCCCGCGGCGCCGATCAACGGCAAAGACCTGCCCGCGGCGCGGCACCTGCCGCCGACGGTGGGCCTGTCCGAACGCCCGCTGGGCCCGGCGCGCTGGGGCTACGTCACGAGCCGCGACCTGTACCGCGCGATCCTCGAAGGCACGCCCTATCCCGTGCGCGCCGTGCTCGGCTTTGGCGCGAACCTGCTGGTGGCGCACGCCGACGGCCCGCGCGGGCGCGAGGCGCTGCGCGCGCTGGACTTTTACGCGCACGCCGACCTGTTCATGAATCCCACCGCCGAGCTGGCCGACGTCGTACTGCCGGCCGCCTCGTGCTTCGAGCGCGAGGCGCTCAAGCTGGGCTTCGAGGTGAGCGAGGAGGCGCAGTCGCTGTTGCAGCTGCGCCCCGCGGTCGTGCCGCCGCCGGGCGAGGCGCGCTCGGACACCGACATCGTGTTCGACCTGGCCACGCGGCTCGGGCTGGCCGAAGCGTTCTGGGGCGGCGATCCGGAGGCCGCCTACCGCCACCAGCTCGAACCGAGTGGCGTGACGCTGGAGCAGCTGCGCGCGGCTCCGGGCGGCGTGCGCGTGCCGCTCGAGACGCGACATGCGAAGCACGCCGAGCCCGACGCGCAGGGCGTGCCGCGCGGTTTCGCCACGCCCTCGCGCAAGGTCGAGTTCCACTCGCAGACGTTCCTCGAGCACGGCTACGCGCCGCTACCCGAGTTCGTGGAGCCGGCGAGCAGTCCCGTGTCGCGGCCCGAGCTGGCGGAGCGCTACCCGCTCGTGCTGACGAGCGCCAAGTCCCCGCTCTTCTGCCAGACCCAGCACCACGCGCTGCCGAGCCTGCGCAAGCGCGCCCCCGACCCCGAGGTGGAACTGCACCCCGAGGCCGCCCAGGCACGCGGCATCGCCGCCGGCGACTGGGTGACGATCGAGTCACCGGCGGGGAGCGTGCGTGCGCGCGCGCGGCTCAACGACCATCTCGACCCGCGCGTCGCGGTGGGCGCCCACGGCTGGTGGCAGGCCTGCGCCGAGATCGGCGCGCCCGGCTACGACCCCTTCGGGCCGGGCGGCGCGAACTTCAACCTGCTGGTGGACACCGCGAGTTCCGACCCGGTGAGCGGCACACCGGCGCACCGCGGGTATTTGTGCGAGATCCGGAGGGGCGAATGAGCGAGGCCGGCACGCAGCGCGGCATCAGGGTGAGGCGAACCCGGCCGAGTTCGGCGCCGCCCGAGTAGGGCGGTCTCGAAATTCGAAACGAGCAGAAATCGACACTTGGCAGCCGATGCGGCCAAGAGACATCGCCAGCGGTAGATAACAGGAGCCCCAGCGGGTTAGCGCTCGCTGGGGCTCTTCGCGTAGCTTGACACGGCAAGACGGCGGTGGACGGGAAAGGACGTTGATACCGTAACCAACCGTAGCCGGAGAAGATCATGCGAGAATCTAAATGAGCGTCAGTGAGGAACAACTGAGCGCGTGGGCGCAAGGTCCGGATCAGGTCGAGCAGGACAACTGTGATCGATCCGTCGCAGCAGTTACAGACGCACTCCGAGAGGACTACGGCTATCGGCTGAGAATCT
>CAZIXL010000246.1:0-5309 GCA_964542885.1 uncultured bacterium | reverse complement strand
TCTCCGTGGACCGGCTCGTCGCGCTCAACGGCCGCCTGCTCGCGGCGGCGCGGCGCACCGGCAGCGAGCGGGCCGAGCAGATGGACCTCGTCCAGGGCATCCGCGAAACGCTCTCGGTCGCGCGCGCGCTCGATCCCGTGCGCCGCTGCCGCATCGATTTCTCGCCGCAGGGCCGCATCGTCCTGCACACGCATCCCGTGCTCGTCCAGCAGATCGTCTCGAACCTCGTGCTGAACGCCGCCGAGGCGACCGGCGGCGGCGGCCGCATCACCGTGCGCCTCGAGGACGACCCGCAGGGGGCGCGCCTCGAGATCCACGACAACGGCCCCGGCGTGCCGCGCGCGCGCCGCGAACGGCTGTTCGAGGCGCTCGAGACGACCAAGCCGGGCGGCTCCGGGCTGGGGCTCTTCTCGGTGCGCGCGTGCGCGCAGGCACTGGGCGCGCAGGTCGATGTGGCCGACTCGCCGCTCGGCGGGGCCTGCTTCCGCGTGCGCATCCCGCCGCTGCCGGCGGAGCAGCGCGATCCGCTGGTGCCCTCGGGCCCCGCGCCCGTCGCCGGCGTACCGGCCACGGGCGGCACGCCGCGCTGACGGTGCCGCGCCCGCGTGCGGTCGGTGCGGGGGCGCCGCGCATTCGGCGCCCCCGCCCCCGACTCACAGCTTCCGCAGGTATTCCCGGATCGCCTCGAACTGCGAGTGCCCGTCGAGGCCCGCCTCCGCGACCACGGCCGCGCCCTGCCCGCTGCCCAGGAAGTGCCCGTGCCGGAACGGGTGCAGCGACGCCCGGCGGCCCGCCTCGGACAGCAGCCAGCGGTCCAGCGTCGGCCGCGTGAAGTCGGTGACGCCCATCGCCGCTTCGCGGTCGCGCGCCGGGAAGATCGCCTCGCGCTCGTCGCGCGGCAGCCGGTCGAACAGCTCGGCCGACGTCACCGCGTAGACCACGAGGTCGATGCCCGCGGCCTCGAGCAGCGGCAGCGCCTGCTCGACGAACGCGTACGTGACCGCGCTCCCCTGCAGCACCAGCACGCCGTCGCCGCCCTTCTGCCTGGGCTCGCGCAGCCGGTAGACGCCCTTCGCGGCCGCCGCGGCCGGCGCCAGCCCGAGAGCCTCGCGGTCGGGCACGACTTCGGGCGGGCGGGTCACGAACGGCGCGATCACGGCGGGACGCGCCGCGAGTGCCGCCGAGACGAGCGGCCACAGCTCGGCCGGCTCCCACGGCGTGAGCGTCACGAGCGTGCCGGCGGGGAAGTTCTCCTGCAGCAGCTGGAGCGGCTGCGGGTCGGCGTGCGTCGGGCCGTCCTCGCCGGTCTTGAGCCCCGCGTGCGCGCACACGAGGAAGAACGGCCGGTGCGCGCCGCCGTCCACCGCGAGCCGCGCCTGGCCGCCGATCGCGTGCAGCCGCGCGGCGATGTGACCGAGCGGCGCGAGGAACGCGCCGTACGAGGAGCCCACGCCGCTGTGGCGGCCGAAGGTCGCGATGCCGGCGAGCATCGCGGACATCGCGTCCTCGCAGATGCCGCCGACCGACAGCGTGCGCGAGCCCGGGTTCGTGCGCCGGTTCCAGAAGCCCGGCGGGAATCCCTCGGCGATCTTGTTGACGCTCGTCGAGCCGAGCAGGTCGGCGGCCGCCACGACGAACGCGCCGCCGCTCGCGCGGTTGTAGTGCTGGAGCGTCGAGCCGAGCGCCTCGCGCAGGGTGACCTTCGAGCCGGGCTTCAGCACCAGCGCCGCCGGCGGCGGGGCGGCCTTCGCCGCCTCGGCGAACGCGACCTCGATCCGCGGCGCGCCCTCGCGCTCGCGGCGGCCGCGCTTCCCGAGCCGCTCGCGCGCCTCGCGCAGCCGCGCCGCCAGCGCCTCGACGGCCGGCCGGCGCTCCTCCAGCGCGCGCCGCGTCACCTGCAGCGCGTCCCAGAAGCAGCGCTCGACGATCGCGGCGTCGCCGCCCGCGCCGCAGCGCTGCGCGCCGTTCTCGCAGCGCGGGAACGCCAGCGGCGTCGCGCCGGCGATCTCGTCGACGGTCTTCAGGAACGCCTCGGAGCACAACGGGTGGCCGGCGCCGTGCGAGGCGCGGCCTTCGATGCCGTACTTCCAGCCCTTGACCGTGCGATAGACGATCGCGGTGGGCTGGCCGTTGTCCAGCTCGAGCGCGGCGCGCTGGGCCGCGAACACCTGCGCCCAGTCGAAGCCGTCGGCGACCTCGATCACGTTCCAGTCGTGCAGCCACGCCAGCTCCGCCGGCGTCCACTGCACGTAGTCGCCCGGCTGTTCGCCGTCACGGCAGACGCGGTTGCTGTCGATCGAGGCCTGGTTCCAGTCCACGTGCAGGATCGCGTTGCCGAGCGAGCCCGTCCCCGCGGCGGCGAGGGCCTCGGCCACGCGGCCGGGCGTGAGCCCGCCCTCGCCCTCGATCACGTGCACGCGCGGCGCGTCGGCGCCGTAGGTGTCGGCGGCCGCCCACGCGAGCCCGAGCGACGACGGCAGCCCGACGCCCGAGGCACCGGTCGAGAGCCTCACGAACGGCGTGCCCGGGGTGGGGTGACCGTCGAGCGCCTTGGAGCCGAACGCGGTGAAGAGCGGCGTGGACGTGTTCGGGTTGCGGCGGAAGCCGAGCAGGTCCTCGAGCCGCAGCTGCTTCGCCGCGGACTTCGCGAGCAGCTCGGGCGCGGCGATGCGCGCGACCTCGTTGCGCAGCGCCCACAGCGCGTACAGCCCGAGCGCCTTGTGCCCGGCCGCGTACGAGATCACGTCGGCGTCCGTGCGGTCGGGATCGGCCAGGTCGTAGTCGAGCCCGCCGAACAGCAGCGCCTGCACGAAGCGCCCCGACGAGATCGAGCCGCCCGGGTGGCCGGAGAGCGGGACGAAGTTGAAGAGCACCGCCACGAGCGAGCGGTACACGGTGTCGAAGGCCTCGAAGTGCGCGAGCGCCGCCGCGTCGGGGCCGCCCGTGCGCGCGACGAGGTCGCGGGCGTCGAGGTACGTGCCGCGGCGCGGCCCGAACACGGGCGTGCGCGCGGGGGTCTTCAGGTCGGTCGTCACCACAGGTGCCTGCCTTCCTTCACGAACGCGAGGAATCCCGCCCGGTCGGCGACGGCGGCGCGGATGCGTTCGAGGCCGAGCTTCAGGTCGTCGAGTCCCGTCGCGATCGAGAGGCGGAGGTAGTGCTGCCCTTCGGAGCCGAGCCGCCCGAACGAGCGCCGGTCCATGGTCGCCACGTGGTGCTTCCACAGCAGGAACATCTGGAACAGCGTCGCCGGGCTCGTGCGCGAGCGGTCCTCCGGGGCCAGCGCCGCGTGCGCGGCCATCGCGCCCAGCGCCTCGCAGGCGCCGCCGATGTTCGGGAACAGGTAGAACGCGCCGCCCGGCTTGCGGCAGCGGATGCCGGGGATCGCGTTGAGCCCCTCGACCACGACGTCGCGCCGCTGCTGGAACGCCTCGCGCATGCGCGCCTGCGCCGGCGCGCTCTCGGGCGACTCCAGCGCGAGCGCGGCGCCCATCTGGTTGTAGGCCGCCGTGCACGAGAAGTAGTTGATGTTGAGGTTCTTGAAGACCTGCGCCTCCTCGACCGTCGGCAGCACCGCCCAGCCGACGCGCCCGCCGGTCCACGCGAAGGACTTGGAGACGCCGCCGACCAGGATCGTGCGCTCGGCCATGCCGGGGACCGAGGCGATCGAGCGGTGGACGTTGCCGTCGAACAGGATGTCCTCGTAGACCTCGTCCGAGTAGACGCGCGCCTCGGGCGGCGCCTTGCGCTGGATCGCCGCCGCGATGTCCTCGAGCTGCTCGCGGCTCGCGACGCCGCCCGTGGGATTCGAGGGGAAGTTCAGGATCACGAGCCGCGTGCGCGGCCCGAGCAGCGCCTCGATCTCGCGGCCCCCGTACGCGAAGTCGCTCTCCTCGCGCAGGTGGAGCGGCACCGGCCGCGCGCCGACGTAGGACGTGAACGATTCGTAGATCGGGAAGCCCGGGCTCGGGTAGATCACCTCGTCGCCCGGATCGCAGTAGGTCTGCTGGGCGAAGCCGATCGGCGGCTTGGCCCCCGGGAACACCACGACGCGGTCGGGCGTGACCTCGATCCCGCGCGTGCGGCTCATGTGCCGCGCGACGGCCTCGCGCAGCGGCGCGATGCCCTGCGGGTCCACGTAGTGGGTCATGTCCAGGTCGAGGCAGCGCTTCACCTCGTCCACGACATGCTTCGGCACCGGGAAGTCCGGCTCGCCGAGGTTGCACTTGACGACCTTGTGCCCCTGCTCCTCGACCGCGCGGATGTAGGGGCCGATCTTGAACGCGTTCTCGGTGCCGAGCTGGCGGGTGCGCTCGGAATAGGAAGGCTCGGGCCGCGAGCCCGGGCGCGCGGGAGTTTCGGTGGGAACGACCATCGTGCTACCTCCGCCGGCGGACGTGCGCGACCCGGCGGCGTTCGCGGGCCGGCCGCCGCCGGGCGGATTGCATCGAAGGAGCCCCGCGGATCGGGGCGGAGTTCGCCACCGACTGTGCCGCGGAAAGCGTTGCCGCATCTACGGTCCGAAAGGCTACCCGCGCGTGAAATGACACGCCCGAGACGTGCCGCGCCCGCGCTCGCACGCACCCCGCGTGCGGCGACGATCCTTCGCGGACCGCGCGCCCGTGGCGGCGCGCGCGCCACGTTCGGCCGGCGGAGCGTCGCCCGCGTGGCGGCTGTCGCCGCGGAGCGCCCCGGCCGATAACCCCCGAGTCCCGGGCCTCGCGGCCCCACCCGACTCCATTCCCGGGGAAGCCGATCCCTTGAAACCCGTGCTCGCGGGCGCCGTGGCCCCTGCGTCCGCAACGGACCGCCCGCTCGTGCGCCTGTTCGCGCCGCTCGCCGCGGCCGCGCTGCTGGCCGCGCTCGCTGGTCCGGTCGTCAACCACGGCCTGGCCGCGACCGCCGAGCCCACGCCGGCGCTCGCGGGCTTCTGGCTGGGCTGGTCGCTGCTGCTGCTGCTCGAGGCCGCGTGCTTCGTGTGGCAGCCGACGTCGCTCGCGTTCCTCGAGGAACCGCGCGCGCGCCGCCGCCTCGGGCTGCTCGCGCTGGGCACCGGTCTCGCCACGTCCGCGCTCGTGCGGCTCGCCGGCGAACCCGCCGTGGCCGGCTGGATCTTCCGCGTCCTCGTGCCCACCAGCGACGCGGCGGCGCGCGTGGCGGCCGGCGTGCTGCGCGCGCTCTCGCCCCTGCCCGCCATCGTCGCCGTGCGCGGAGTGCTCGCCGCCAGCGTGCTGCGCGACGGCCGCGGCGCGGCGATCCCGGCGGCGCTGCTCGCGCGGCTGGCCGTGCTGACCGCGTGGCCGCTCGCG
>CAZIXL010000245.1:0-5332 GCA_964542885.1 uncultured bacterium | reverse complement strand
TCGTCCTCTACGGCGTGCGCTCGTGCGATGTCGCGGGGGTGGCGTACCTCGAGCGGTGGTTCTCGGGCGAGGTCTTCGGGCGCCCCGACACCGCCGACGGCCCGTTCATGCGCCGCCGCGACGCCGTGACGCTCGTGTCCGTCACCTGCCAGGAGGCGGGTCCGCACTGCATGTGCGTCTGCTGCCAGGGCGGGCCGGCGCTCGAGCGCGGCTTCGACTGGCAGCTCACCGAGCTGGACGCCGGCTGGCTGGTCGAGATCGGCAGCGAGCGCGGCGTTCGCCTCGCGGAGCGCTTCGCCGATCTCCTGGGCCCCGTGCCGCCGGGCGCCCGCGCGGAATGCGACGCCCGCCGCAAGGAGACCGTCGAGCGATTCCGCGAGCACAGCATGCACCGGGTGCCCACCATGGCCGCCACCCGGCTGCTGTCGGCCGGGCGCATCGAGGGCCGGTTCTGGAGCATCGTCGGTGACCGCTGCTTCGAGTGCGGCGGTTGCGCGTTCGTGTGCCCGACCTGCTGGTGCTTCAACGTCGCCGACGTCGCGCCGGTGGGTTCGGCCCCGTTCGACGAACATCTCGAAGGCCTCGCGCCCGTCGTTCCCGGCGCCGCGCTCGAACCGGGCGCGAGCGGCGAGTGGGAGCGCGTGCGGCTGCGCGACTGCTGCAACCTCGCGGGCTTCATCCGCCAGGCCGGCGGCGGCTACCCGCGGCTGACGTGCGGCGAGCGCTGCCAGACCCGCGCCTTCCACAAGCTTTCGCAGCAGTTCCAGGAGCGCATGGGCGCGCCCGGGTGCACGGGCTGCGGGCGGTGCGCGCAGGTCTGCCTCGGTGAGGAGGGCATCGACGCCATCGCCGAGGGCCTGCGCGTCGTCCTGACCGGGCCGGGACGGGCGAGCACGCCCCCGGCGCGACTGCTCGCCGGGGCGGCGCCGCGTCCGGTCGCGGCCGCGGAGGCGCCATGAGCACTCCGGTCCTCGATCGGGCCGCTGCGGCGGCCGCCGGCGCGCGGCTCTGGAGGCCGCGTTCCGCCCGCGTGCTGGACGTGCGCGAGGAGATCGCCGCGCGCGGGGCGACGCGGGCCGTGGTCACCCTGCACCTCGAGCGCGGGGACCTCGACTGGCGGCCCGGCCAGTTCCTCGAGGTCGGCGTCCCCGGCTGCGGCGAGGTGCCCATCTCGATCTCGTCGCCGCCCGGGCTCGCGGGCACGCTGGCGATCACCGTCCGCGCGGCCGGGATCACCTCGACGCTCGCCACGCGCATGCGGCGCGGCGCGTGGCTGGGCCTGCGCGGCCCCTGCGGAAACAGCTTCCCGGTCGAGCGCTGCGAGGGCCGCGACCTGCTCTTCGTCGCCGGCGGCATCGGCCTGGCGCCGCTGCGGGGACTGCTGTGGGAGCTGCTGCTCCACCGCGAGCGCTACGGGCGCATCGTCGTGCTGCACGGCGCGCGCACCCCGCACGACCTGCTCTACCCGTGGCAGTGGCCGGAGTGGAAGGCGCTCGGCGTGGAACTGCTGCTGTCGGTCGACGTGGGCGACGCGGCGTGGCAGGCCGAGGACGACCCGCCGCGCATCGTCGGCTTCCTGCCGGCGTTGTTCCCGCGCGTGGACCTCGACCCGGCGCGCTCGCTCGCCTTCCTCTGCGGGCCGCCGATCATGATCCACATCGCCTGCGGCGCCCTGGCGGACAAGCACGGCTGGCCGCGCCAGAACCTGGTCGCCACGCTGGAACGCCACATGAAATGCGGAATCGGCAAGTGCGGCCACTGCGTGGTGGTGGACCGCTACGTGTGCATGGACGGCCCGGTGTTCCGCTACGACGAGCTGCTCGCCATGAACCGCATCGAGCCCCCCTGGTAGGAGCGCGCACATGCCCGGACTCGCCGACTGGATCGCCGAATGCACGCGCGGACGCAGCGTGTGCGTCGTCGGCGTGGGCAACCCGCTGTGTGCCGACGACGGGGCCGGGCCGCTCGTGGTCGGCAGGCTGGGCGGGGCGGATGGCGTGCGCCGCATCGACGCCGAGACCACCCCGGAGAACTGGTACGGGGACCTGTTGCGGCTCGCCCCGGGAGTGGTCCTGTTCGTGGACGCCGTCGATCTCGGTGCGCGTCCCGGCACCTGCCTCGTCGCACCCGTCTTCGAGATGGCCGACCGGCTCGCGAGCACGCACGCGCCATCGCTGCGGCTCCTCGCCGGCCTGCTGCAGCGGCGGGGCATCGACTGCTGGGTGCTCGGCATCCAGCCCGCGTGCACCGATCCCGGCGCACCGGTGTCCGGCGCCGTGCTCGAAGCGGTCGAGCGTGCGGCCGGCGCCATCGCGGCGAGCCTCGCCGCGGAGGTGTCGCGTGCCTGAACCCGCCCTGTGGCCGTTCGTGCTGCTCCTCGGCGTGCCCGTGGCGGGCGCGTTCCTGGCGGGCACGCTGCGCGGGCGCGCCGGCGACGGCATCGCGGTCGCCGCGCTCGCGGCCACCGCCGTGGTCGGCACCTGGCTCGTCGCGAGCCTCGGCATCCCCGGCGTCGCGGTGCCGCTCGGCGGGCTGCCGGTGCTGGACCGCATGGCGGGCCACCCGGTGCCGCTCTTCGGCTTCGTGCTCGACCCGCTCGCGGGCGTGCTGCTGCTCGGCGCCGTCGTGCTCGGGCTGCTCTGCGGCCTGTTCTCGATCGAGTACGTCGGGCCCGCCAATCGCGAATCCCCGGCGGCGGCCCGCCCGCGGCGCTACGGGGGGTGGGGGGGGGGGGTGGGGGCCGCCCTACTGGTTCTGGCTGCTGCTGTTCGTGGCCGCCATGTCGGGCCTGGTGCTGTCGGCGACGCTGCTGCAGATGTTCGTCTTCTGGGAGCTGACCACGCTCTGCTCGTGGGCGCTGATCGGCTTCTACGATCGCGAGCACGGCGCGCTCGAGGCGGCGCGCAAGGCGTTCCTGATGACGGCCGGCGGCGGGCTCGCGCTGCTCGCCGCGCTCGTCGTGCTGCTCTCGCTCACCGGTTCGGCCGGCTTCGGCGCGTTCTCGCAACTGCCCGCCGCCGCCCGCGGCGCCACGGTCGCGCTCGCGGTGCTGCTGCTGGCCGGGGCGTGGGCCAAGTCGGGGCAGGTCCCGTTCCACACCTGGCTGCCTTCGGCCATGGTCGCGCCGGGCCCGGTGAGCGCCTACCTGCACGCCGCCGCGATGGTCAACGCCGGGGTCTACCTGGTCCTGCGGGTGGCGCTCGCCAACTGGCCCGCGCCCGCCCCGGTCGCGGCCGCGGCCTGGGTGCCCGGCGAGCCCGCACGCCTGGTCGCCACGACGGGCGGCCTGCCGCCGGCGATCGCGACGCTCGTGGGTGCGATGGCCGCGGTCACGCTGGTGGTCGCCGTGGTCCAGTTCTTCTGGCAGGAGGACCTCAAGCGCCTGCTGGCGCTCTCGACCTCCGCCCACCTCGCGCTCGTGCTGCTCGGGGCGTCGCTGGCGATGGCCGGGTCGTTGCGCGCCGCGCAGGGCGCCGCGCTGCACGTGCTCGCGCACGGCGTGGGCAAGGCGCTGCTCTTCCTGTCGGTCGCGGTGCTCTCGTGCCACGCGGGCACACGCCGCATCGGCGAGCTGGGCGGCGTGCTCACGCGCGCGCCGGTCGCCTCGGCCGGGTTCCTCGTGGGCGCGCTCACGGTGACCGGCGTGCCGCCCTTCGCCGGGTTCTGGAGCAAGCTCCTGATCGTGAGCGGCGCGGTCGGTCTGGGCGGCGTGGGCATCGCCGTGGGCGCCCTCGTCGTCGCCGAGAGCCTGGTGGCGTTCGCGTGGTTCCTGTGGGTCGGCCAGCGCGTGTTCCTCGGCGAGCCGTCGGCGCGCACCCTCGCCATGTCGCGCCCCTCGCCGCTGACCGACGCGGTCCTGGTCGCGCTCATGGCGCTCTGCCTGGGCATCACGGCCGTCGGCCTGCCGCTCGTCGCGGCGTTGCGGCCCGCCGGAGCCGGAGGATGAACGCATGACCGCTTCCTTCGCGATGTGGCCCGCGCTCGGGCCGCCGTGGCAGCCGCAGTGGCGGCTGGACGGGCCGGCGCTGCTCTTCCTCGTGCCCGTGCTGCTCGTCTCCCTGGCGGCGGCCGTCTACGCACCCGCCTACCTTCGGCAGGAGCGCTACCGCCACGAACGGCCGTCGCGGTTCTGGCTCTTCTACCTCCTGTTCGTCGCCGGCATGGCCGGCACGGTGCTGGCCGCCGACCTCGTGTCGTTCCTGGTGTGCTGGGAGCTCATGACGCTCGCCTCCTACGTGCTGGTCGCGTACGAGACGCGCGATCCGGCCGCAGCCGCCGCGGCGTATCGCTACTTCGTCACCACGCAGACGGCCACCGGCGGCATCCTGTTCGCGGTGGTCTGCCTGGGCGTGAGCGGCGGCTCGTGGTCGTTCGCCTCGCTGCCCGGGACCTTCGCAGCGCTCGCCGAGCGCCAGCCGCTCGGCCTGAACGTGCTGCTGGCCCTGCTGTTCGTCGGGTTCGCGACCAAGGCCGGGCTGCATCCCTTCGGCGACTGGCTGCCCCACGCGCACCCGGCCGCGCCCGCGCCGGTCTCGGCCGTGCTCTCGGGGGTGATGATCAAGCTCGGCGCGTACGCGCTGCTGCGCGTGTTCGTCGAACTGCTCGCACTCGGCGCACCCCAGGTGGCGAGCGCATGGGGCTGGGTGCTCGCGGGCTTCGGGCTGCTCTCGGCCGTCTCGGGCGGCGCGTCGGCCTGCCTGGCCGGCGACACCAAGGTGCTCCTCGCGCATTCGTCCATCGCGCAGAGCGGCATCATCGCGCTGGGGCTCGGCGTCGCGCTCGTGTTGTCCCCCCTCCATCCCGCGCTCGCGGCCCTCGCCCTGCTCGCCGCCGCGTTCCACGCGGCCGGCGACGCGGTGGTCAAGGCGCTGCTGTTCCTGAACGCGGGCGCGCTGCAGTGGCGCACGGGAAGCCGCCGCCTCGAGGACCTGGGCGGCCTGTTCGAGGCGATGCCGGTGACCGGCTGGACCGCGCTGGCGGGCACGCTCGCGATCGCCGGGTTCCCGCCCCTCACCGCGTTCACCGGCAAGTGGCTGCTCCTGCAGGCGACCGTGCTCTCGCGCGAGCCCCTCGTGAGCGTGGCCGGGCTCGTGCTGCTGGCCGCGAGCCTGCTGTCGGTGCTCTACGCGGTGAAGTTCTTCGCGGCCGCGTTCGCCAACCGTCCGCCGCGCGAGGGCCACCTCGAGGTCCCCGCGCCGATGCGCGCCGCGCAGGTCCTGCTGGCGCTCGTGGCCGTCGCGATGGGCCTGGCCCCGGGCGCGCTGCTCACCGGCCTGGCGCGCCTCCTCGCCGGCGTGCCGGCGCTCGCCGGCGGCGACGCGCACGCGTGGGG
>CAZIXL010000244.1:0-5340 GCA_964542885.1 uncultured bacterium | reverse complement strand
TGCTCGCGCGCCGCCGCGGCTGAGCCGGCGCAGGGCCGCGCACCGTGCCCGGCCCGGCTCGCGGGCGCCGGGCCGACGCCCCCACCCCTCACCCGGTCCCGCTCAGTGGCGCTTGACCACCACCACGGTGCACGGCGCGTGCGCGACCACGTGCGAGGCCACGCTGCCCAGCACGAGCTTGGCGAGCCCCGTGCGCCCGTGCGAACCCACGACGAGCATCTCGGCGCCCTCGGCGCGAACCGTCTCGACCAGCACCTCGCGCGGGTCGCCCTGCAGCACCCGGGCGCTGGTGCTCATGCCGGATTCCCGCAGTTCCGACTCGGCCTTCATGGTCAGCTCTTCGTGATGCCGGGTCAGCTCCTCGACCATCTCGGACGGGTAGGGAATCGCCGGTGCGTAGACTTCGGCGTACGCGGTGACCGGTGCCCTCACGGCCGAGACGACGATCACGCGGGTGCCCGCCGGCCACGCCTGCCGGCGGATCCAGCGGAGCGCTTCGAGTGCGTGCGGCGAATCGTCGAAACCGAGCACGATCTTCATGGCTTCCTCCCGACGTGCCCCCTGCGAGCACGGCGGAGAGCCGCATCGAGCGTGCCATGCGCGCCCGGCCGCACCGCGTTCCGGCG
Source organism: uncultured bacterium (assembly GCA_964542885.1). Taxonomy (GTDB): domain Bacteria; phylum Eisenbacteria; class RBG-16-71-46; order RBG-16-71-46; family RBG-16-71-46; genus CAIXRL01. The sequence continues at coordinate 4,714 of CAZIXL010000244.1, read as the reverse complement.
GCGGCCCGAAACCCTTTTCGCGCTTGCCTCAACGCGGAGCCGGGGCGGCGGCGCCGGCGGCTTCGGTGCGTGCGCGGTGCGAACGCGGCCAGATTGGCAGGAGCTCGCCTGCCAGCGTGGCGCAGCCCGGGCCGCGGCCCGCGGGGCGCTGCCGGGCCGGTGCTACGCGGGGACGGGAGCCGCGGCCAGCGCGCGCTCGGTCTTCGCGTCGAAGAAGTGCAGCTTGGCCAGCGCGCCGTGCAGCGTGGCCTTCGCCCCGACCTCGGGCGCACTCTGCCCGGGCACGCGCGAGACGAGCGTGCCGCCCGCCCACTTCCAGTGGACGAGCGTCTCGTTGCCGAGCGGCTCGCGCACCTCGACCGTCGCGGGAATGGCGAAGCCGCCCGGGTGCGCCTCGAGGTGCAGGTCCTCGGGCCGCACGCCAACGGTCACGTCGGCGCCGCGCTGCCCGGCCAGCGCCTCGCGCCCAGCGGCGTCGAGCGGGATGGCGACACCGCTCGCGTCCACGGCCGCGCCGTCCGCCGCCACCTTCGCGGGGAAGAAGTTGATCGGCGGGCTGCCGATGAACCCGGCCACGAACACGTTCGCGGGCGAGGCGTAGAGCGTGAACGGGTCCGCGCACTGCTGCAGCACGCCCTTGCGCATGACCGCGATGCGATCGCCGAGCGTCATCGCCTCGACCTGGTCGTGCGTCACGTAGATCATGGTCGCGCCGACGCGCTGGTGCAGGCGCTTGATCTCGGCGCGCATCTGCACGCGCAGCTTCGCGTCGAGGTTCGAGAGCGGCTCGTCGAACAGGAAGACCTGCGGCTTGCGCACCATCGCGCGGCCGAGCGCGACGCGCTGGCGCTCGCCGCCCGACAACTCGCGCGGCCGGCGCTGCAGGTAGCCCGACAGGCCGAGCAGTTCGGCGGTCTCGTCGACCTTGGCCTTCACATCGGCGTCGGCGACACCGCGGCGGCGCAGGCCGAACGCCATGTTCTCGAACACGCTCATGTGCGGGTAGAGGGCGTAGTTCTGGAAGACCATCGCGACGTCGCGGTCCTTGGGGGCCACGTCGTTCACGACCCGGCCGCCGATCTTCACCTGCCCTTCCGAGATGTCCTCGAGCCCGGCCACCATGCGGAGCACCGTGGACTTGCCGCAGCCCGACGGGCCCACGAGCACCAGGAACTCGCCGTCGCGGATGAGCAGGTCGACGCTGTCCACGGCCTTCTGGCCGCGGCCGTAGGTCTTGCCGAGCTTCGAGAGTTCGACCGAGGGCATGGCGCGCTTCCGGGTTGGGGACGACGGGAGCCGGGTATCGGGCCGGACGTTAGTCCAGCCCGCGTCGCCGAGGCAACCGCCGGGCCCGCGTCGCGATGCGTCGGAATGAAAACGGGCCGCGGCCCGCTTCAGGCGTCCGGTGCGGCGTCCGTCCGCCGGGCCCTGCGGCCCAGCAGGTCCACCAGCACGTACAGCGCCAGCAGCAGCGCCGCCGCGCCCACGAACCACGCGAGCTTCGCCTTGAGCACGTGCATGAGCGCGTCGGGCTCCTGCATCAGCCGCGGCTCGCTGCCCAGCACGCGGGCGCCGAACCAGGCCAGCACGACCGACCAGAGGAACGAGCCGAGCAGCGTCGTCGCCGAGAACACGCGGTAGCGCATCTTCGCGGCGCCGGCGGGCAGCGACACCAGGTGCCGCACGACCGGCAGCAGCCGCGCGAAGAACACGCCGGCCGCCGAGTAGCGCAGGATCCAGCCCTCGGCGAGCAGCCACTTCTTCTCGGGGACGAAGAAGTACTTCCCGTACTTCAGGATCACCGGCCGCCCGACCCAGGCCGCGAACGCGTACGACAGCGAGGCGCCGGCCCACGAGCCGAGCGTCGAGGCGGCGACGACGCCCCAGAAGGAGAGGTGGCCCTGCTGCGCCCAGTAGGCGGCGGGCGGCACCACCAGCTCGCTCGGCAGCGGGAACACGGTGGACTCGATGGCCATCAGCGCGAACACGCCGCCGTAGCCCCACTCCAGCGTCAGGCGCATCCACGTCGCGAACAGTTGGTGGAACATGGCTCTCCCGGTCGGAGGGTCAGTCGGCCGAGGCGGCGCGGCGCTCGGCCCAGGCGAAGTCACCGCCCTCTTCCACCGGGCGGGCCATCGCGGTCTCGGGGTCGTGCTCGAGCACGACCCAGGCGCGTTCGGCGGCGGCGCGCCCGAGCAGCCGGCGCTTCTCGTCCATCGTCTCGATCGCGGCGACGTCGTAGCCCATCACGAACGGGATGCGCACGTGCGAGGCGGTCGGGATCAGGTCGGCCACGAAGTACGCGGCCCCGCCCCCGCCTTCGATCCGCACGAGCTGCTGGCCGCGCGTGTGCCCTTCGGCCGGGATCATCTCGACGCCCGGCCACGGCTTCACAGCGCCCTCCCACAGCTCGAGCACGCCGGCCTCCATCAGCGGGTCGAAGTTCTCGGGCATGTACGAGGCGCGTTCGCGCGGGTTCGGGGCGTGCGCGTTCTCCCAGTTGCGCCGCTGCACGTACCAGCGCGCGTTGGGCAGGCGCGGCACGAGGCGGTCGCCGGCGCGGGCCGTCGCGCCGCCGGCGTGATCGAAGTGCAGATGGGTCAGCACGACGTCGGTGACCTCGCCCGGCGCGACCCCGGCCGCCGCCAGCGAGTCCTCGAGCCGGGGCTCGTCCTCGTAGCGGTAGATGTCGCGGAGCTTCGCGTCGAACTTGTCGCCCAGCCCGACGTCGACGAGCACGTGCCGGCCGTGCCCGCTGAGCAGCAGGCAGCGCATGGCGAGGCGGATGCGGTTCCGCTCGTCGGCGGGGTTGGTGCGGCTCCAGAGCGGCTTCGGCACGGAGCCGAACATCGAACCGCCGTCGAGCCAGCAGAACCCGGCTTCGATCGTCTTCAGCGTCCAGTCACCCAGTCGGAGCGTCGGCATGGCGGGCAAGATGGGTTCGCGCGTGCGCGAGGTCAAATGGCGCGGCGGCCCGCCCCGGGGGCCGGGGGCCGGGGGGGGTGGGCAAAAACCCGGGGACCACCACAAGTTGGGTTCGGGCGTGGCGGTTGCCAACTGGGGGGGCCCCCGGCCGGGGGGGCGGGGCGCCGGGGGGATGTCCGAATCAGCGGGGTCAACGCCCGTTGAAGCGCGCCTTGAGTCCGCCGAACGTGAGCGAGCGGGTGGGCGTCGCGCCCAGCGCGGTCACCTGGAAGACCATGTCGTTGTAGTCGTCGTCGGTGCCGGTGCAGCAGGGCGTGATCGCGTTGCCCGCGTCCAGGTCCTCGAAGCAAACGAGCCACGAGTTCGGGCCCTTCCACTCCGAGACGTCGAACACGATCGCCTGCACGTCGCCGTCGAAGGGCGCGTGCAGCGCGGTGCCGAACGGCCCGATGTCGTTCAGGAAGCGGTTCGTGAAGAAGCGCTCGTGCGGGGCCGCGTTGCCCGGCTGCGGATCGAGGTAGAAGCCGAACTTGGTCATGCCGTTCGGAATCATCACGATCACGTTCGAACCCGAGCCCTGCGAGCCCGTGAACACGACGCCGTCGTCGACGCCGTCGATCACCGGCACGGTGCCCGTCTCGTGGTACCAGCCGAGCTGGTTCGTGCCCGCGTTGCCCGCGACTTCGGTGATCAGCAGCGCGGGAAAGCTCTGCCCGACCCAGAACCACGGATCCTCGTCCCCCGCGTGTGCGCCGATGAAGTCGGCGTGGACGTCGATCGCGCCGGGCACGCCGATGTAGGCATCGACGATGTTCTGCAGCGACTGGGACGGCGGATCCCAGCTGGTCCCGAAGGTGACGGGAACCGGGCTCGTGGCGAAGGCGGGTGCGGCGATCAGCGCGCACGCGCAGGCGAGCGCCGCGACCCCGAGGGCGGACTTCGACCGCATCGGTGGTTCTCCTTGTTGCAATTCGCGTTGTCGAACGGGAGTCACCGGCAGCGGCCGTGCCGCCAGTGGTCTGCGCGGAAGGGGGGACCAAGGGCGCACAGACGATTGCTTCGACTGCTACGGACGCAAGGAGTCTAGCATCGCGGACCCCGTCGCTAGCAAGCATTTTCCCATGGACTTAGGGACGGGGCTTCGGACGGGTCCCCAGCGGGGACCGGCCCCGGCGGGCCCGGCGCCGGTCCACCCGGCCGATGGGCCGGATCGCGCGCGGGTCCCGACACCTTATGAAGGAAGTGGGTTCGCGGCCGTCCGGGCCGGCCCGGAGCGTGCCGGGTTGGGGCATTCGACCCGCGGCGGGCGGCCCTCAGGCGTGGATCGCCCGTTTCGCGACCGCAAGCGCCGCTTCCTTCACCGCCTCGGGGAGTGTCGGGTGGGCGTGCACCGTGCGGGCGACGTCCTCGGCGCTGGCGCCCAGTTCGATCGCCAGCACGAGCTCGGCGATCAGGTCGCTCGCCCGCGGGCCCACGACGTGCGCGCCGAGCAGGCGATCCGTCTTCGCGTCGGCGACGAGCTTCACCTGGCCGTCCTTCTCGCCCATCGCCTTCGCGCGCCCGTTCGCGAGGAACGGGAACGTGCCGACGGCCACCTCGCGTCCCTCCCGCTTCGCGTCCTCCTCGCTCAGTCCGACCGAGGCGAACTCGGGCCACGTGTAGACGACGTTGGGGATGGCCTCGTAGGCCACGTGGCCGGCGAGCCCCGCCATGCGCTCGACGCACGCGACGCCCTCCTCCTCGGCCTTGTGCGCCAGCATCGGGCCGGCCACCACGTCGCCGATCGCCC
>CAZIXL010000243.1:0-5349 GCA_964542885.1 uncultured bacterium | reverse complement strand
CAGAAGAAGCTCACCTTGAGCTTCGCGTTCGTCGCCGGGTCCACGACCCGCGCCCTGCCCTTCGCGACGGTGAGACGCCCCGTCAGCGAGTCGCGCGTGCAGCGGTTGACGACGTCGATCCGGCCGTCGTCGCGGATCGCGTAGGTGGCCGTCGTGCCCGTGCAGCCCTTCTGGAACCACGCCGGGTAGCTGGCGATCTCGTACCAGGTGCCCACGTAGCGCGAGAGGTCGACGTGCGGCACGGTCTCGGGCGGCGGTTCCTTGGCGGAGCCGGGTCCCGCCCAGCCGAGCGAAGCCGCCAGGACGAGCAGCGGCAGCAGGACGAGGTGGGGCAGGTCGCGGCGGTTCGAAGCCATGAGGTCCTCGCGGAGTTTCGGTCGCGGCAGGCGGCCGGGCTGCACGTCGGCGGGCCGTCGCTTCGGCCGCGCACCATACCCGTTCCGGGCGGCGGTGTGCGCCCGAGTCGCACGCCGGAACCGCCGGGCGAAACGCGCCGGGCGCCGCTCCCCTGCAGCGAACGCAGTCGACGCACGCGCGGAGGGCGCGCTACTGTTCCCGGCGTCCCATGGCCGTTCGTGCCGCCTGCCGCACGTCCCGGAACTCCGTCCCGATGGCTCTCGACCTCCAGACCCGGCTGCAGGAGCGCGTCAAGGAACTCACCGCGCTCCACCAGGCCGCCCGCATCCTCCAGGCGCCGGACCAGCCGGCCCGCGCGATCGCCCAGCGTGTGGTCGCGATCCTGCCGCCGGCGTGGCAGTACCCGTCGGTGACCGAGGCGCGCATCCGCTGCGGTGGGATCGAGGTCGCGACCGCGCGCTTCGAGCCCACGCCGTGGATGCAGAGGGCCGCGATCGCGGTGCACCGCGGGGCGCCCGGCGAGATCGAGATCGCCTACACCGAGGCCCGGCCCGAAGCCGACGAGGGCCCGTTCCTCGCGGAGGAACGGGCGTTGCTCGACTCGCTCGCCGAGATGCTCGGCTCCTTCTTCGACCGGGTCCTCGCCGACGAGGCGCTGCAGGAGGCCCGTGCCTCGCTCGAGCGACAGGTGCGCGAGCGCACCGAGGAGCTGGCGCGCGCCAACGAAGCGCTGTCGGAGCGCCTGCGCGAGCAGGCCGCCGCGCGGGCCCGGATCGAGCGCTACCAGCTCCAGCTGCGGCAGCTCGCCGTGCAGCTGGCCGCGGTACAGGCCCGCGAGCGCCGGGCCATCGCGATCGACCTGCACGACCACATCGGCCAGGCGCTGGCGCTCGTGCGCCTGCGGATCGCGCGGCTCCAGTCGAACGCGACGTTCTGCGGATTCGAGGGCGAGATCGGCGACACGCTCACGCTGCTCAACCAGACGATCCGCTACACGCGCGACCTCACGGCGCAGATCAGCCCGCCGGTCCTCTACGAGCTGGGGCTCGCGTCGGCGCTGCACTGGCTCGCCGAGCGCTTCGGCACGCGGCACGCCCTCCCCGTCGACGTGCAGGCACCGGACCACCATCGCGCGCTCGACGACGTGCTGAGCGCCACGGCGTTCAAGGCCGTGCAGGAGCTGCTCACCAACGTCGTCAAGCACGCGGGCGCCGCTCGCGCCGCGGTGCGGCTCGAGGTGGGCGAGCGGCACCTCGCGATCGAAGTGAGCGACGACGGCGCGGGCTTCGACGTGGCGTGCATCGAGACCAGCGAGTGCCTGTCGGACCATTTCGGGCTCTTCAGCATCCGCGAGCAGTTCCGGCACCTGGGCGGCGAGATGCACGTGGACGCGACGGCCGGGCGGGGCACGCGCGTGGCACTGAGGCTGCCGTGCTGAAATCCCGCGACACGGCCGGCATCCGCGTCGTGCTGGCCGACGACCACCGGCTGTTCCGCGACGGCCTGCGGACGCTGCTCGAGCAGCAACCGCGGATCGAGGTCGTGGGGGAGGCCGCCGACGGAACGGCGCTGCTGGCGCTGGTGCCGAAGCTGCGCCCCGACGTCGTGCTGATGGACGTCTCGATGCCCGGGCTCAACGGGCTCGAAGCTGCGCGCCGGCTGCACGCGGACCACCCCGCGGTCGCCGTGGTCATGCTGTCGATGCACGCCGACCACCGCTTCGTGGTCGAGGCCCTGCGCGCCGGCGCGCTGGGCTACGTGCTCAAGGACTGCGAAGTCGCCGAGCTGGTCGAAGCCGTGCGCTGCGCGGCGCGGGGCGAGGTCCACCTCGCGCCGGCCGTGGCGGGCGGCGTCGTGCGCGACTACCTCGCGCTCGCGACGGAGCGCCCCGGCTCGGCGTTCTCGGTGCTGAGCGCCCGCGAGCGCGAGGTGCTGCAGATGCTGAGCGAGGGCCGGACGGTGAAGGAGATCGCGCAAGCGCTGGTGGTGAGCATCAAGACCGTCGAGACGCATCGCAAGAACGTCATGGACAAGCTCGACATCCACAGCATCGCCGAGCTGACCCGCTATGCGATCCGCGAGGGGCTCACCACCCTCGACTGAGCCCGCGGCGCGCTGGCGAGGCCGCGTCCCCGCCGGCGGCACCCGCCCGCGCCCTCAGGGATTCCCCCGCCCGGAATCAGGGACCTCCCGATGGTTCCCGCCCGGCACGCCCGGCTAGCGTGCGGGCATGCGACCCGCGCCCCTCGGCGCGTCGCCGAACCACGGAGGCCGTCCATGTTCGACAGCGGCAACACCGGTTTCATGCTCGTCGCGACCAGCCTGGTGATGCTCATGACGCCGGGGCTGGCGTTCTTCTACGGGGGTCTGGTCGGGCGCAAGAACGTGCTGGCGATCATGAGCCAGAGCTTCGTCTCGATGGGCATCACCACGATCGTGTGGTGGGCCTACGGCTACTCGTTGTGCTTCAGCGGCGGGGAGGGCGCCATCATCGGCGACCTGAACAAGGCGTTCCTGCACGGCGTGACACTCGCGACGGCATCGCCCTACGGGACCGGCAACATTCCCGAGTTCGTGTTCATGGCGTACCAGATGATGTTCGCCATCATCACGCCGGCGCTCATCACCGGCGCGTTCGCGAACCGCATCCGCTTCGGCCCCTACCTGCTGTTCCTGATCGCCTGGCTGACGCTCGTCTACTGCCCGTTCGTCCACATGGTGTGGGGCAACGGCCTGCTCGCGAAGTGGGGGGTGCTCGACTTCGCCGGCGGCATCGTCGTGCACAACATCGCCGGCATCGCCGCGCTCGCCTCGGTGCTCTACGTCGGCAAGCGCCGTTTCGGCGACAGCGTGCCGCACAGCATCCCGCTGGTCGCGCTCGGCACCGGCCTGCTGTGGTTCGGCTGGTACGGGTTCAACGCCGGCAGCGAGTTGAAGGTCGACGCGATCACCGGCCTCGCGTTCCTCAACACCGACATCGCCGCGTCGTTCGCGGGCCCGGTGTGGATGCTCCTGGCGTGGATCTTCGAGCGCAAGCCCAAGTTCCTCGGCCTGCTCACCGGCGCCGTCGCCGGGCTCGCCACCATCACGCCGTGCGCCGGGTTCGTGACGCCCACGTCGGCGGCGCTCGTCGGCATCGCGGCCGGCGCGGTGTGCTACTTCGCGGTCAACCTGAAGAACCGGCTCAAGTGGGACGACGCGCTCGACGTGTGGGGCGTGCACGGCGTGGGCGGGGCACTCGGCATCATCCTGCTCGGCGTGCTCGGCAGCACCGCCGTGAACCCGGCCGGCGCCGACGGGCTGCTGCACGGCAACGCGTCGTTCTTCGTCAAGCAGACGATCGTCGTGGTCGGCTCGTCGATCTACGCGTTCGCGTTCACCCTCGGCATGCTGTGGCTGATCGACCGCGTGGCCCAGGTGCGCACGAGCGACGTGGAAGAGGAGAAGGGCCTCGACGAGGCGCTGCACGGCGAAACCGCGTACGAGGGCATGTGACCATGACCGCACCCATCCCGGCGGCTCCCGGCCGCATGCACGCGCTGCTCCCGGCCGCGCTCCTCGCGATCGTCCTCGTGGCGGCGTCGACGGCGCGCGACGCGGGGGCCACGGCCAGCACGCACCTGTGGGCCCCGTCGACCGACGTCCAGCCCTTCGGCGTCTTCCACGTGACGAGCGACTACTACCTGCCGGGCGAGCTCGACGCGGCCGGCAGCCGCATCGCCACGGTGACGAACCTCGGCCTGACCGTCGGCGTGATCCCGTCGAAGGTCTTCCAGGCCGAGGTGGGGGTGGACCACAAGAGCGGCCTCGGTCCCTTCGACGACGACCCGATGTACGGCAACGTGAAACTCGGCGTGCCGGAGGGCGCGTTCGCGAAGCACAGTCCCGCGCTGGCCGCCGGCGTCTACGACGTCGGCACGCGGTCCGGTCGGACGGACTTCGACGTGTTCTACGCCAAGGCCGCGATGACGGTGCCCGCCGGCTCCACGAACCTGGGCCGCGTCTCGGTCGGCTGGTTCACGGGCAACAAGGACCTGCTCCTCGACGCGAACGGCGCGAAGGACAACAGCGGCGTGCTCGTCGCGTGGGAACGCACCATGTCCGAATGGACGGACAGGCTGTGGCTCTGCGCCGAGTACATGGGCACCGAAAGCGCCTACGGCTGCGCGAACTTCGGCCTCGCCTGGAAGTTCGCGCCCAACGTCTCGGCGATCGGCGCCGTGGACCTGTTCAACAACCCGGAGCTGGCGACGACGGCGACGTTCCAGGTCGACCTGGACTTCTGAGCCCACCGCCAGGGTGCGGGAGGAAAGCGAAGCCCCGCGGGCCGGTCCGCCCGCGGGGCTTCGCGCGACCGGAGCCACGGCCGCGCCGGTGGGCACCCCGCACATGTGCCTTGACAGGCATATGCCCGTGCAGGAATATACGGCGCATGGAATCCGCCTTCACCATCCTCGCCGAGCCGAACCGCAGGGCCATCCTCTCGCTGCTGGCGTCGTCCGAGCAGTCCGTGGGGGACCTGGAGCGCCAGCTGCGGATGCCGCAGCCGTCGGTGTCCAAGCACCTGCGGGTGCTGCGCGAAGCCGGCCTCGTGGACGCGCGGGTCGAAGCGCAGCGCCGCGTCTACCGCCTGCGCCCCGAGCCGCTGCAGGAGGTCGACACGTGGCTCGAGCCGTTCCGGCGCCTGTGGTCCGCGCACGTCGACGCGCTCGAGCGGCACCTGGACCGGATGGAGCGCCGGGCGGCGCCGAAGCGCGCCGGCCGGAAGACCTCTTCGAAGCGCCGCGCACGCACCCCGGGCCGGAAAGGGAACCAGCGATGAACGAACGCGAGCGGTACGCGCCCGGGCCGGCGGCCGGCGCGACGGTGCGGAAGGACGGCAATGTCTGGACGCTGGTGCTGGTCCGCGAGCTTCGCCACCCGCCCGGCCGCGTGTGGGATGCGCTCACGGATCCCGACCACCTGCGGGAGTGGGCACCGTTCGACGCGGAC
>CAZIXL010000242.1:0-5363 GCA_964542885.1 uncultured bacterium | reverse complement strand
CCAGCCTCCCGTCGTCGTCGGCGGCGGCCGCGCCGCCCGGGTCCTCGCCGCCCGGCACCAGGATCTCGGGGCGCTGGACGCCGGCGCGGATCTGCGTGGCCCCGCTGACCGAGGCGGCCCTGCCCGCGTGCCGCTCGAGCAGCGCCCACGTGCGCGCCGCCATCGGCAGGTGCCCGAACCCCTCGGTCACGACGAGCGTGAGCCCGACGTCCTCCGAACCCGTGATGGCCACGCCCAGGTCGCGTCCCAGCAGCCGCCGCAGGTCGGCGTCGTCGAATCCCCCCACGACCAGCGCGGCCAAGCCGTGCTCGCGCGCCGCCTCGATCGTCGCGTAGCCCGCCCACGAGCCGCCGACCACCACGGCCCCGCGGTGCGCCGCCGTGAGGTGCGAGGGCTCGAGCGGCTCGTCCGGCGACGCCACCGCGAGCGCGAGCGGGCCGTGCGTCTCGCCGCCCACGCCGAAGATGCCCTGCAGGAAGGCGCCCGCGGCCTCCACCACGACGCCCTCGCCGGGCAGCACCTCGACGACGGTCCCGGCCACGTACGCCGCCACCTCCACGGGGATCGGCGGCTCGCGCAGCAGCAACTGCCCCGTGACCGGCGAAACGCTCTCGATCACGCCGTCGGCCGGGGACTCGACCTGGTTCCGGACGAGGCCGAACAGCCCGCTCGCGCGCGCCAGCACCTCGCCGGCACGCACCGCGGAGCCCACGGGCCGTTCGAGCGCGTCCAGCACCCGTGCGGGGTCCAGCCCGAGCCGCCCCGAGATGTTCACGGTCTGCACGTTGCCCGGCAGCTCGGTCCGCGCGACCACCGTGTCCGGCCCGACCGCGTCGCCGGGACCCACGAGCACCTCGCCCAGCAGCGGCAGCCGGCGCTCGCGACGCACGCGCGCGAACGCGGACACGCGCAGGCCGGGGGTGTAGGCGTGGGCCACCTCAGACCGCCCTCGGGTAGAGGTCCATGGCGCGGTTCCACTCGCGGAGGCGCTCGATGCGCGCGCCGGCGTCGGCGGGCAGCTCGAACGGCCGGCGGCCCCGGCCGTCGAGGAGCACGCCCACGACGCCGGCGGGCACCCGCGCTTCGACGGCCTTGCCGCGCCCGGCGCCGGCGTCGAAGCCGCGCTCGGGCGCGACGCGCAGCGTCACGCGTTCGGCCCCCGGCAGCGGCACGCGCACCAGGCCGCCGAACGGCACGCGATGCGTGGACGGCTCGCCCGCGTCCGGCACGACCTCGACGCTCATGCACGGCTGGCCCGCCCGTGCCACGCCCACGGGCGCGACGCACGGGCCCAGGTGCACGAGGCAGTCGCGCTCGAAGACCTGCGTCGCGGCCGCCTCGTGGACCGTGGAGAGCACGCCGAGCTGCGGCGTCATGAAGATGCTGTCGACGGCGATCGAGGTGATCCCCTCGGGCAGGAACGCGTCCACCAGCATGAGCATCGACTGCGCGCGCCGCGGCGCGTGCGAGAGCACGCCGCCCGAGCCCACGAGCAGCCCCAGGGCCATGAGGTCCACGAGCGACGCGCCGCTCGCCGACTGCTCCATGGCGTCCGAGATGTCGCGCGACTGCTGGCGGCCCTTGAGCCCCACGGCGAGCGCCCGGTGCTGGTCGAACGACAGCCGCAGGGCCTCGCGGGCGATGGCCTGCTCGACCACCAGGTCCTCGAGCGTCTGCGGGATCGTGGTGGGCCGGATCATCTTGTTCTTGACCCGGTTTCGCAGCCCGCCCTCGTCGACCGGGAACGGCACCCAGCGCAGCACGCCCTCCACCCCGGCCTCGGCGAGCACGTTCGCGATCGAATAGCTCATCCCCAGGTTCGCCGACACGGTCCGGTTGAACACGGTCTCCCCGCCACCGGGAACGCCGAACACCGAGAAGACGTCGGTCGTGGCGCCACCGATGTCGACGCCCACCACGGCCACGCCGTCGCGCCTGGCGACCTTCTCGATCACGAGTCCGACGGCGCCCGGCGTGGGCATGATGGGCACCGCGGTCCAGGTCATGAGCGTCCGGTACCCGGGGGCGTGCGCCATGACGTGCTCCATGAACAGCTCGTGGATCGCGTCGCGCGCGGGCCCGAGCTGTTCGCGCTCCAGCGTCGGGCGCAGGTTCGGCACGTCGGAGAGCGCCACGCGGCCCGCGAGCGCCGCGCGCACCACGCCCGCGGCGTCGCGGTTGCCGGCGAAGATCACCGGCAGCTCGTAGCCCACGCCGAGACGCGCCTTCGGGTCGGCGGCGGCGAGCAACTCGGCCATCTCGGCCACGCGCTTCACGTCGCCGCCGTCGGTCCCGCCCGACAGCAGGATCATGTCCGGGCGCAGCTGGCGCAGCCGGCGCACCTTCTCGTGCGCCCGCCGGCCGTCGTTGAGCGCGATCACGTCCATCACGATCGCGCCGGCGCCCAGCGCCGCGCGCTGCGCGCTCTCGCCCGTCATCTGCTTCACCAGCCCCGACACCATCATCTGCAGGCCGCCGCCGGCGCTCGACGTCGAGACGTAGACGTCGACGCCGTCTTCGCCCGCCTGCGGCGAGAGGATGCGGTCGCCGTCGAGCAGCCGGCGACCGCGCAGTTCCTCGACCTCGCGCACCGCGTTCAGCACGCCGCGCGTCACGTCCTCGAACGGCGCCTCGACGGTGGTCGGGGCCTCGCCCCTCGCCACGAGCCGGTAGCCGTCCGCGTCGCGCTCGATGAGGACCGCCTTCGTCGTGGTCGATCCGCAGTCGGTGGCCAGGATCGAGCGCGGCTCGCGTACCGGATCGCTCACGCGGACCTCCCCGGCTCGCCCGCGCGGGCGGCCGCTTCGCGCTCGGACGCGCGGGCCTCGATGCGCTCCGCCAGTCGCTCGAGGCATTCCCGGCGCTCCACGAGGAGCGCGAGCCGGCGGTAGTCGGGCATCCGGAAGAACGCCTGCACGAACGGCTCGAAGAAGACCATCGCCTGCCCCGCGATCACCGACAGCGGGCGGGCGCTCTCGAGCGCGAGCAGCGCGGGCGCTTCGAGCCGCCGGTCGGCGACGTGCGCGGCGAGCCGGTCGAGCAGCTCGGCGTCGGCGGGCGCGATCTCAGGCGCCGTCACGGGGCTCCCCGGCGAGGTGCGAGCGGACCGCCGCGAGCAGTTCGTCGCGCCGCGCGGCCGGGACGGGCAGCGTGAGCGCGCGCGTGGCGTCGAGCCAGTGGCGCTGCGCGAACGGCGAGAGCAGCAGTGCCGACGGCAGCGCGTCCACGCGGCGCACCTCCGACCAGCGCCGCCGCTCCCAGCCCGCGAGCGAGCGGCGGGCCGCACCGTCGGCATCGAGGCGCACTTCGGCCGGCGCCAGCGCGGGCGCGAACGCCGCCACGCAGAACAGGCACAGCCCCGCGGCCACCAGGAACGGCTCGCGCAACGCGAGCACCACGGCGCACGAGCCGAGTGCGGCGGCGAGCGCCGCGGCCGCGACACCGGGACGCTCCCGCCACGGGTCGTAGACCCACTGGACGGTCGCGCCGGCCGGGGCTGCTTCCGGCCGGTGGGCGGTCCCGACCGCCGACGTCACGAAGCCGTCGCCCGGCGGCCCGGGGTGGACGGCGCACGGCGCGCCCGTCGCCGGCGCGGCAGGGGCCGCGCGGGCGGCGGCGTCGCGCCGCGGAACGTCATGCGTGCTGCTCCTCGACGTGCTTCTCGTAGTCCACGTGCGAGAGCAGCGCGTCGAACGCCTTCGGGTCGGCGGGCTTGATGCGGATCATCCAGCCGTCGCCGTAGGGCTCCTGGTTCACGAGCGCGGGATTGTCGCCCAGCGCGCCGTTCACCTCGACGACCTCGCCCGCCACGGGCGCGAACAGGTCGCTCACGGTCTTCACGGCCTCGACCACGCCGAACGTGCCGCCCGCGTCCAGCGCGCGGCCGGGCTCGGGCAGTTCGACGAACACGACGTCGCCCAGCTGGTCGGTCGCCCAGCTCGTGATGCCGACCGTGACGATCCCGCCCTCGAGGCGGGCCCACTCGTGGTCCTTCGTGTAGCGCACGTCGTCGGGATAACCCACGTGCATCCTCCCTGTCAGGAACGGTGCGAGCCGCGCGTGTGGAACGGCCGCGCGGTCACCCGCGCGGGCAGCAGGGTGCTGCCGGCCTGGATTTCGAGCGCCGCCCCGATGCTGGCGAGCGGCGTTTCCACGTAGCCCATGCCGATGGGGCGTTCGAGCGACGGACTGAAGGTCCCGCTCGTCACGTGACCGACCGTCCGACCTGCGGAGACGATCGCCATCCCGTGCCGCGGAACGCGCCGGCCCTCGAGCTGGAAACCGACCAGCTTGCGCTTGAGCCCCTCGGCCTTCTGCTTGACGAGCACGTCGCGCCCGTGGAAGTCGCCCTTCGCGAGCTTCACGGTCCAGCCGAGGCCGGCCTCGAGCGGCGTCGTCGTGTCGTCGATGTCGTTTCCGTAGAGCATGTAGCCCATCTCGAGCCGCAGCGTGTCGCGTGCGCCGAGCCCGATCAGCTCGAGGCCGTGCGGCGCACCGGCGGCGACGAGCCCCTGCCAGACGGCGGCGCCGTGCTCGGGCGCGAAGTAGAGCTCGAAGCCGTCTTCGCCCGTGTAGCCCGTGCGCGAGATCGTGGCGGGGACGCCGAACAGCTCGCCCGTCGTGAACCGGTAGTAGCCCAGGTCCATCGCGGCGGCGGGCACGTGCCCGCGCACGATGTCGGCGGCCTTCGGGCCCTGGATGGCGAGCAGGGCCGTCACGGCGGAGCGGTCCACGAGCGAGACGTCGGCCGGCTTGTGCTGCTCGAGCCAGGCGAAGTCCTTCGCCATGTTGGAGGCGTTCACGACGACCATGAAGTGATCGGCGTAACGGTAGACCAGCAGGTCGTCCACGATCCCGGCGTCGGGGCGGCACATGGGCGAATAGAGCGCCTGGCCCACCTCGATCGCGCCCACGTGGTTCGTGACCATGCGGTCGAGCCACGCGGTGGCGCCGGCTCCCCGCACCTCGAACTCGCCCATGTGGGTGATGTCGAACAGGCCGGCGGCGTTGCGCACCGCGAGGTGCTCGCGAACGTCGCCGGTGTAACGGACGGGCATCTCGAAGCCGGCGAACTCGACGAGCTTCGCGCCGGCGGCGCGATGGAATTCGGTGAACGGCGTGCGCTTGAGCGCTGTGGCGGGCTGCACGGGTCGGCTCCTCTCCCCATGGGTGGGCAAACGTCGCGAAGGTAGGCCCCGCCCCGGGGCCGGTCAAGCCTCCGGCCACCAACGCGAAGGGCCGGCGCCAGGCGCCGGCCCCCCGCGTCGGGCGGCCCGCACGAACGTCAGCGGACGATGCTCACCGTGGGCGTGGCCACGAGGCTGCCCGGCGTGAGCCGGATCGCGTACACCCCGATCGGCCGG
>CAZIXL010000241.1:0-5370 GCA_964542885.1 uncultured bacterium | reverse complement strand
CGCGCGACGGACGGATAGGGATCGAAGCAGACGACCGCCACGCGCACGCTGCCCGGCGCGAGGACGCGGCGCAGCGAATCGAGTCCCTCGGCCTGGGCGCGGCTGTGCTTCTCCCACGGCGCCCAGTAGTGGACCACGAAGACGCCCTCGCCCGGCAGCACGCGCTCGCTGCCCGCGGGGACGGCGGCGAGGGTGGCGTCGAACTCGGCGGGCAGCCGCTCGTCGGCGGGGAGCAGGCGCAACGCCTCCGGCGCCGCGCCGGGCGCCTGCACCGTGAACAGGTTCGAGCGCCACACGAGCAGGATCGCGATGGCGACGAGCGCCGCGGCCACCAGGACGCGCGCCTTCACGACGAGGCCGCCGCGGGCTCGGGACCGGCGCTCGGCGTGCGCGCGCGCGAACCAGCGCCACGCGCAATCGGCGGTGATCGCGACCATGAGCGCCATCACGACCAGCGTCACCACCACCTGGATGCGCGCCGGCACCGGCGCGCGGGCGAACGCCGCGAGCAGGTCGGGCGCCCCGGCGGCGAGCGGCCCGCGCAGGTAGTTGACGCGCAGGTTCATCCAGCCGGCGGTGAGCGTGTTCACGACCATGAACGCGAGCGGCAGCGCCGTCGTCCACGCGTAGCGGGCGCGGCCCTGGTTCACGAGCCACGAGGTGCCGATCGCGAGTGCGATGGCCGCGAGCAGCTGGTTGCTCACGCCCACGAGCGGCCACATGGTCGTGATGCTGCCCGTCCACACGAAGTAGCCCCACGCGAGCACCGAGAGGCCGCTGAAGAGCGTCGCGGGCGCGAAGCCGGTCCAGGCCTTGAGGTCCGGCACGACCATGCTGCCCACTTCCTGGAACATGTAGCGCGTCACCCGTGTTCCCGTGTCGATCAGCGTCATCACGAACATCGCTTCGAACATGATCACGAAGTGGTACCAGAAGCCCATGAGCCCGCCGAGCAGCGGCAGCGACGAGAACACCTGCGCCATGCCGACTGCGAGCGAGACGGCGCCGCCCGGGCGCCCGGCCAGCACCTCGCCGACCTGCGCCGAGAGCGCCGGCAGGTTCACGGGCGTGAGGCCGAGCGTCGCGAACACCTCGGGGCGCGTGTTGATCGCGAAGTAGTCGGCCGGGTGCAGGGCGCTCGCCGCGACGAGCGCGATCACGCCGACGAAGCCCTCGAGCAGCATGGCCCCGTAGGCGACGGGCAGCACGTCGCGCTCGCGCTCGACCATCTTGGGCGTGGTCCCGGAGGCGATGAGCGAGTGGAACCCCGAGATGGCGCCGCACATGATCGTGATGAACACGAACGGGAAGAGCGGCCCCGGGATCACCGGGCCCCCGCCCGCGGCGTAGGGGGTGATCGCCGGCATCTGCAGCTTCGGGTTCACCAGCACCACGCCCGCCGCCAGCACGAGCATGGCGCCGATCTTCATGAAGCTGGAGAGGTAGTCGCGCGGGCAGAGCAGCAGCCACACGGGCAGCACCGACGCGACGAAGCCGTACACCATGAGCCCGATCGTGATGCCGCGGTCGGAGAAGAGGAAGAAGCGCCTCAGTTCCGAGTCGTGCACCCACGCGCCCGCCGCGACGGCGACCAGCAGCAGTGCGACACCGGCTGCGGTGGCGGGGCGCACCGAGCCCGGACGGATGCGATAGGTCCACACGCCCATCCCGAGGGCGATCGGGATCGTGCAGCCGATCGAGAACACGCCCCACGCGCTGTCGCGGAGCGAGTTCACGACGACCAGCGCCATGGCGGCGAGCGCGACCACCATCACGAACACGATCGCGATCGAGGTCGCCGCGCCGGTGAACGGGCTCACCTGCTCGCGGGCGATGTTCGCGAGCGAGCGGCCGCCGCTGCGCACGCTGGCCGCGAGGATCACGAAGTCGTGCACGCCGCCGGCGATCACCGAGCCGAGCAGCAGCCACAGGAAGCCCGGAGCCCAGCCGAACTGCGCCGCCAGGACGGGGCCCAGGAGCGGGCCGGCGCCCGAGATCGCCGCGAAGTGGTGGCCGAACAGCACCCACTTGCGCGTGGGCACGTAGTCGTGGCCGTCGCGACGCGTGTGCGCCGGCGTCGTGCGCAGGTCGTCGAGCGTCGCCACCTTCGCGGCGAGGAACGCGCCGTAGGTGCGGTAGGCGATCGTGCCGACGAGCGCGGCGCACAGGACCAGGTAGAGCGCGTGCAGGGGGCCTCCGGGCGGGGATCGAGATGGCGCCGCAGTCTAGGCGGCGGCCGAGGACCGGTTCAACGCCTCGTTCGGTCGGGCCCGGGTCCCGGGTACGCATGGCCCTTCGCACCGCCCCGACCGGCCGTCGTGCGCGTTCGACCGTTCGTCCGGCGAGGCGAAACCGCGACCCGCGACGCTGCGTCGGGCTGTCGAGGCGGACCGGATCCGCCCCGCGGGCGGCGGCACCGCCCGGAGCGAAGGGGGGCGCATGACGATCCTCGAAGCGCAGCGCGACGTGCGGCGCGTGTTCCGCGACGGCTCGGTGGGCGGCTACGTTTCGGCGGCGCTGTGGTTCGCCTCGGCGGCGTGCGCGACCTGGATCGGCCCGGTCCCGGCGATCGGGGTGCTCGTGGCGGGCGGGATCCTCATCTTCCCGGTGACCCGCCTCGTGCTCGCGCTGCTCGGCGGGCCCTCGGGGCTGCCGGCCGGGCACCCGATGAACGCCCTGGGGACGCAGGTGGCGCTCGCGCTGCCGCTCGGGCTCCCGGTGGCCGGCGGGGCGGCGCTGTACCGGCTCGACTGGTTCTACCCCGCGTTCATGGTGCTCGTCGGCGCGCACTACCTGCCGTTCGCGTTCCTGTACGGGCGGCGCGCGTTCGTCGTGCTCTCCGGCGTGCTCGTGGCGGGCGGGCTGTGGCTCGGGCTCTACGGTCCGCGCGTGTTCGCGGCCGGCGGCTGGATCACCGGCGGCGCGCTGCTCGCGTTCGCGCTCGCGTCGTCACGCTCCCCGGCTCGCGGGGAGGCGTGAGCGCGGCGTCTCCCGCGGATTCAGGACGCCTTGCGCGCTCCCGGGGGCACGCGCATGAAGCGCGAGTCGCTCGGGCGGTGGGCGCCGGTGCGGGCGCGGTTCTCGAGCCCGCACGCGGGGCAGAAGCGCCATTCGCCGTCGAGGCGCTTGCGGCAGCGCTCGCAGTGCTCGCCCACGAACGTGCCGCAGGCGGGGCAGTACTCGAAGTCCTTCGAGACGACCGTCGTGCAGTGCGGGCACATGCGCACGCCGTGCTCGGGCAGGTACACGACGCGCGTCACCTCTTCGAGCGTCGTGCGCCCGCCCAGGACCTTGGCCAGCCCGTCCTCGGCGATCGGGCGCATGCCGGCCTCGACAGCGCCCTTGCGGATGTCGGTGTCGGGGGCGTTGCGCATGATGAGCGTGCGCAGCGGATCGTCCACCTCGAGGATCTCGACGATGCCGGTGCGGCCCGTGTAGCCGGTCTCGCGGCAGTTGGGGCAGCCGGCGCCGCGGTGCAGCGTGACGTGCTGGCTGTCGGGCGAGGTGCTGCCGCCGAGCCGGTTGAGCGTCGACGCCTCGACCTCGTACGACTCCTTGCATTTCGGGCACAGCGTGCGCACGAGCCGGACGCTCACCACGCCGAGCAGGGCCGAGGCGACCATGAACGGCTCGAGACCGAGGTCCACGAGCCGCGTCACTGCGCCCGCCGCGTCGTTGGTGTGGACCGTGCTCAGCACCAGGTGGCCGGTGACCGAGGCGCGGAACGCGATCTGCGCGGTCTCCGCGTCGCGGATCTCGCCGATCATGATGACGTCGGGGTCCTGGCGCAGGATCGAGCGCAGCGCGGCGGCGAAGGTCTTCTTGGCCTTCTCGTCGACCTGCACCTGGTTGATGCCCGGGAGCTGGAACTCGACCGGGTCCTCGACCGTGGTGATGTTGCGCGACACGTGCTGCACGTGGCGCAGCGCGGCGTAGAGCAGCGTCGACTTGCCCGAGCCGGTCGGCCCGGTCACGAGGATGATGCCCTGCGGGCGTTCGAGCAGCCGCTTGAGCCGGTTCGTCTCGCGCTCGTCCAGTCCCAGCGCGTCCAGCTGCACCTTGCCGCCCGACTGGTCCACGACGCGCATCACGACCTTTTCGCCGTTCGTGAGCGGCAGGGTCGAGACGCGCATGTCCACGCGGCGGCCGCCGATCTCGATCACCAGGCGGCCGTCCTGCGGCTGGCGCTTCTCGGCGATGTCGAGGTTCGCGAGCACCTTGATGCGCGAGACGATCGCGCTCTGGGTCCACTTGGGCAGCCGCTGCTCCTCGCGGAGCAGGCCGTCGACGCGCAGGCGGATGACCAGGTCGTTGAGCTGCGGCTCGATGTGGATGTCGCTCGCGCGCTCCTCGACGGCACGGTGCAGCAGCCAGTTCGTCAGGCGGACGATCGGCCGGCCCTCGGCCTCCTTGAGCAGCGAATCGACGGCTTCGCGCTCCTCGTCCTCCTCGATCGCGCTGACGACGATCTCGTCCTCGTGCTGGATGATGCTCTGGATCACCTCGTTCATCGAGTTGTCGAGGTGGTAGTAGCGATCGATCGCGGCCAGGATCTGCGACGGCGCCGCCAGCACGGGCTGGATGAACATGCCGGCGTGGAAGCGCAGGTCTTCGAGCGCCGCGACGTTCATCGGGTCGGCCATCGCCACGGTCAGCGACTTGCGGCCGATCTCGAGCGGGATCGCGAGGTACTTGCGGGCCAGGTCCTCGGCGATCTTGCCGAGCGCGCCTTCGTCGGGCGCGGTGCTGTCGAGGTCCACGACGGCCAGGCGCAGCTGCTTGTGCAGCAGCCCGAGCAGGTCGTGCTCGGACACGAGCCCGAGCTTGAGCAGCGCGGCGCCCAGCATGATGCCGGACTGCTTCTGCTCCTCGATGGCGCGCTCGAGCTGGTCGCCGTCGAGGAGACCGGCTTCCAGCAGCAGTTCACCCAGTCGCTTGTGTTCGCTGGCCATCCTTGGGTCCTGGCGGGGGGAGGGCGGTCGTTCCCCTCCGGTATCGGCGGCGGGGCCCCCGAGGTTGAGGGCCCGGTGGGTCCGAACGAGCGGTCGGGCAGGGGCTTGGCCGCGGCGAGCCGGCTTGGTAGCGTGCCGGCGTGAACGAAAACCCCTCCGGTACGACGCCCGCCCCGGCGGACCATGTCCTGCCGCGCATCTCGGCGCTCACGCTCCTCGGGCCCGCGGGCCTCGCGGGCCCCGACCGACTGCTCGAGCTGCTGCGCGCCGCCACCCGCCAGTGCCGCAGGCTCGTCGATTGCGAGACCGTGCGCGTGTGGATCGCGCGACGCGGCGGCCGGCGGCTGGTCGCCAACGACTTCACCGACGAGGCGGCCCCGGTCGATCTTCGCGCGTCGCCTGTGGGTTCCCTGGACCT
>CAZIXL010000240.1:0-5410 GCA_964542885.1 uncultured bacterium | reverse complement strand
CGCGTTCCGCGCCGCGGGACCGGCGGCCGCTCGCGACGCGCTGCTCGCCGCCGGCGCCGACGAGCTGGGCGTGCTCGTGCTCTCGCGCGCGGCCTCGCGGCCGCACGCGCCGCACGTCGTGCCGCCGGCGGCCCGGCGGGTCGCCGCGGTCGCCGCGCCGCTCGTGGTCTCGGCGCTCGCGTGGGCGGCGCTGCGGCCGGCGCTGCACGCGGTGCTCGGGCGGCTCGCGCTCGCCGACGTGGCGCAGGCGCGCTTCGGGCTCGTCTTCGCCGTGTTCATGACGCTCTGCGCGCCCGTGTGGTCGCTGCGCGATCTCGCCGTGCTCGCCGAAGGGCTCGGCGCCCCGCGCGCGTCGGTGCGCCGGCTCTCGTGGCGCGTCGCCGCGGCGGCCTCGGCCGGCTTCGCCGTGTTCCTGGCCGCGGCCACGGCGAGCGGGTCCGTGCGCGCCGCGTTCGGCTTCACCCCCGCGACGGGTGCCTTCGCGGGGGGCGCGCTCGCGCTGCTCGCGCTCGCGCCGCCGCTCGTCGCCGCGCGCATGCCCGCGCAGGGCGCCCTCATCGCGCGGCACCGCACGGCCGTGTTCGCGTGGGTGCCGGGCCTGCGGCTCGCGCTCACCGCCGCGTGCGGGCTCGCGCTCGCGCACGCGCGTCCGGATCTCGACGGCGCGTGGCTCGGTGCCGCGCTGCTGCTGGCGGGCGAAGTGTTCGAGGCGTGGGCCTACGGGCGCGCCGCGGCCGCCGCGCTCGCGCCCGCGGGAACGCCCACCGCTCCCGCCGCGCCGGCCGAGCCGCCCGCGAGGGTCGCGTGAACCGCCGCCCCCGCCGACTCGCCGGCGCCGCGCTCGCCGCCGCGCTGCTCGCGCTCGCCGCGGCGCCCGCGCCGCGCACGGTGACCTGGCCCGCGCACGTGATGGGCACCTACGTGCACGTGGCGCTCGTCACGAGCGACTCGGCCGCCTCGGCACCGCTCGCCGGGAAGGCGCTGGGTGTCTTCCGCCGCGTGGACTCGCTCATGAGCAACTGGACCACGACGAGCGAGGTCGCCCGGCTGAACCGCGAGGCGGGCGCGCACCCGGTCGTCGTCCAGCCAGAGGTCGCAAGGGTGCTCGACTTCGCGCTCGCCCTGTACCCGCTCAGCGACCGCACGTTCGACGTCACCGTCGAGCCGCTCGTGCGCGCGTGGGGCTTCCTGGGCGGCAGGCCCCACGTGCCCGCCGACTCCGAGGTGTCCGCCGCGTTCCGGCGGGTGGGCGCCGGGCGCGTGCACTTCGACCCGGCGACGCGCATCCTGCGCTACGACGCGCCCGACGTGCGCATCGACCTGGGCGGGATCGCCAAGGGCTGGGCCGTGGACGTGGCCGCCGACACGCTGCTCGCCCTCGGCGTGCACGACGCGCTGCTCGACCTGACGGGCAACATGCGCGCGCTCGGCCATCCGCCGGGGGCGCCGGCGTGGCGGATCGGCCTGCGCGACCCGCGCGACCGGCTCCCGTGGTTCGGGCGCATCGGGCTCTCCGACGAGGCCATTTCGACTTCCGGCAAGTACGAACAGCACGTCGACGTGGACGGGCGCACGTTCGGCCACATCATGGACCCGCGCACGGGCCGGCCGGCCGAGGGGCTCATCGCGGTGACGCTCGTCTCGAAGAGCGCGTTCACGTGCGACGCCTGGGACACGCCGCTGTTCGTGCTCGGGGCCGCCGCCGCGCGCGCGAAGGCGCTCGAGCACCCCGAGTTCGGCGCCATCCTCGTCTCGCCCGGCGACGGCGGCCCGGACACCGTCTGGGTCGAGTCCACGCTGCGCGAACGCTTCGAGCTCGCCCCCGAGGCGTCGGCGTACTTCACCGTCCGCTACTTCTAAGGAGGCGGCGCGACGCGCGTGCGTCCGCCTTTCGACCCACCGCGCCCGCCGCGCGCACGCGCGAGCCCCACGCAACTTCATTCACATGCGTGCATGCGGGTCATTCGACTCGACGCACGCGCGAGGCACGGGGCTTGCCCTTTCCGGCGCGTCTCGAAGAGAGGCGGCATGTGTGCGCAAGTCACAAGTGGCGCCTCGAACGACTTAAGCCAGCGTCGACCGTGCACGGAGCGCCAGCGCCGCGAGCGAATCTCGCGATACGCAACATGCGCCCGTGCACATTCGCAATCGGAACGACCGAAAGGCGGAGTACGTGAACGAACGCACGAAGTCGAAGCGACTCGCCGCCCGCGGCGCGCTCGCGATCCTGGTCGGATCGCCGCTCGTCGCGCTCGGCTGCGTGTCGCCGGCGGCTCCGCCCTCCCCGCCCTCGGGCGGGCAGGCGTTCACGCCCGACTACACGGTGTTCGCCTCGTCGGTCGAGCCGGTGCTCGTGCAGCACGGCTGCGACGCCGGCGGGGACTGCCACGGTGGCGGCCCGCGCGGCGCGTTCGAGCTCTCGCCCGCCGGCGCGAAGGACGCGACGTTCGACTTCCAGCAGGTCGCGCTGCAGGTGAACCCGGCGACGCCGGATTCGAGCCGCATCCTGACCAAGCCGCTCGCGCTCGCGGCCGGCGGCTCGCCGCACCAGGTGAAGCCGTTCGCGACGACGGCGGATTCCGGCTACGTGGCGATCCGGTCGTGGATCCTGGCCGGGGTGCAGCGATGACGCCGCCGCTTCGCACCCTGCTCGCGCTCGCCGCGGCGCTCGCGCTCGCGGCGCCGGCGGCGCGCGCCCAGGACGCCGCGGCCGACAGCGCGTCGGCGACGCCGGCCGTGGCGCACCGTCGCGACGGCCTCGAGGCGCTCGTCCCCGAGCTGGCCGACGGCGCGTACCGGCTCGCGCCGGGTCCGCGCCCCTACCTGCACCGCTTCGCCTTCACGCCCGCGTTCGGGCTGCTGGGCACCGAGAAGCTCTTCGCGGTGCGCGTCGCGTACAACCCCAACGAGTGGCTCGGCTACGAGGCCGAGCTGTCCCACAACCCCGGCCAGGCGGTGCACGCGGTGGTGCACCGGCTGAGCCTCATCGTGCGGCACCCGTTCCCCGGGCGCCTGCAGCCCTACGTCACCGCCGGCTACGGCATGACGATCGTGCTCCCCGGACGCTCCGTGAACGCGGATGCCGTCACCAAGAACCAGCTCGCGTTGGGCGGCGGGCTGGAGCTCTACATCCGAGACGACCTCGCGCTTCGGGCGGAGATGCGGCGCAGCACCGTCTTCGGACGTCAGGCGAACCGTGAAGGTCTGGTCGCGTACGACTACGCCGAGCAGACCCTGGGTCTCGCGTTCTACCGATCCATCAGGCCGTGACCCACGTGACCCACGGATCCTCGACCGGAGGTCTCACCGACACCATGACGCCCCGCACCCGGAACCGCGCCATCCCGGCCCTGCTCGCGCCGCTCACCGCGGCGTGCCTGCTCCCGCTCCTCGTCACCGGCTGCCGCGACAGCGCTCCCGACGACCTGATCCAGCAGGAGCCCACGACGCAAGCCATCGTGTTCGTGAAGACCACCGCCTCCGGAACGCTCAACCGCACCGAGGCCCCCGGCAACCTGTTCAAGCTGTCGCCCATCACGCCCGACGGCGTCGTGACCCCGATCACGAACTTCACGGGCGCGAACGTGTGCGACCCGGCCGTGTCCTTCGACGGCAAGAAGCTGCTGTTCTCGATGCGCCCCTCGGGCGGCAGCCACCACAACATCTGGGAGATCAACGCCGACGGCACCGGGCTGCGCCAGGTCACGTCCGGCGGGGGCGACGACTTCGACCCGCTGTACATGCCCGACGACCGCATCGTGTTCACCAGCACGCGCGCCGGCGAGATGGACGAGTACAACCACGCGCCGTCCGCGACCCTCTACCGCTGCAACATGGACGGCACCGGGATCGAGCGCATCAGCTTCAACCAGAGCGACGACTTCGACCCCGAACTGCTGCCCGACGGCCGGCTGGTCTACACGCGCTGGGAGCACTTCGGGACGATGAACCGGTTCCCGCTGTTCTTCACGAACCCCGACGGCACCGGCACGTTTCACTTCTTCGGCCCGCACGATCGCAACTTCTTCCACCCCGTGCCCACGCCGGACGGGCGCCTGATCGCGATCGAGTCGACGATGGTCAACGAGGACGAAGGACCGCTCGCGGTGCTCAAGCCCGAGCAGGGCCCGTCCGACCCCGTGAGCGGCGCGCGCTCGCTTCACTGGGACGTCGTCACGCCGCAGGTCAACACCGACGGCGATCCGTGGCCGTACGGCGCGTTCAAGTACCCGCGCCCGCTCGGCGGCAACCTGTTCGTGGCCTCGTACACGCTGCCGGCCGCGACGCCCGAGGAAACGGACTACGCGCTCTACACGTTCACGCTCGACCAGTCGGGCGCGGGAACCGTCGCGGACCCGGCCACGTTCTCGGTCGGCAACCTGACGTTCCTCTACAACGACCCGACCACGAACGAGTTCGACGCCCAGCTGCTGGCGCCGCACCCGAAGCCGCCCGTCATCGCCTCGACGATCGACCGCAGCGTCACGTACGGCACGTTCCTCGCGCAGGACGTCTTCAATCGCAGCCACGTGGACGGCCAGGAAGTGCCCGTGCGCGGCGTCGACCGCATCGACAGCATCGCCGTGATCGTCGCCCGCCCGACCGTGGTCGGCGAGGCGAACGACTTCTCGGCGAACGAATTCGAGAAGCGCGCCCTGCTCGGCTTCGCGCCGGTCCAGTCGGACGGCTCGTTCAAGATCGAGGTGCCCGCCGACACGCCCATCAGCTTCGCGACGCTCGACTCGCTCGGGCGCGGGTTCGTCGTCAAGCGCACGCACCTGTACGTGCGGCCCGGCGAGGTGTTCGACAAGTGCACGGGCTGCCACGAGGACCGCGTCCCCGGCGGGCCGTTCCCGACGAACCCGAACCCCATGGCGGCGCTCATGCCGGCGCACGACCTGAACGTGCCGCCGTCGCAGCGCATGGTGATCGACTGGGAGAACGACATCGGCCCGATCGTCGCGGCCAAGTGCCAGAGCTGCCACACGCCCGTGATCGTCGGCGCCGACACGACGCTGGCCGGCAACCTCGACCTGACGACCGTGCCCGACACCGTGCGCATGAACCGCATCTTCCCGCGTGCCTACGTGAACCTGTCGGGCGAGATGATGAGTGGCCGCGCGCAGGAGGTCGATCCGGCCTTCCCGCGCCGTTCGCGCCTCATCGACTACGTGCTCGGCGTGGGCTCGCGCAACGGCCAGGGCTCGCACCCGGCCGGCGCCGACTCGCTGACGGCGGCCGAGCGCCGCAAGTTCAACCTCTGGGTGCTGCTCGGCGCCCAGTACAAGTGAGCGAGGGAACGGTGATGTCCCGACACGCCTCTGGAACGACGCGCCGCCTCGCGATCGCGGCCGCCTTCGCCGCCGCGTCGCTGGCGGTGGCGCCGCCCGCGCGCGCCGGCTCGGCCGGC
>CAZIXL010000239.1:0-5420 GCA_964542885.1 uncultured bacterium | reverse complement strand
GGCATCGACTGGGAGCTCGAGGAGCCGGGCCACCCGTGGAGCAACCTCGGCTACTGGGGCGACCACCAGGTCGTCTACCTGCTCAAGCTGCTCGAGGCGCTGCGCGCCGCGCTGCCCGGGGCGCTCGACGGCATGCTCGCGCGCCCGGTGTTCAGCTACGCGCAGGTGCCGTACCGGCTCGTGGCGTTCGAGCGCATGCTCGAGGATCCGCGCGCGACGATCCGCTTCGACCACGACCTCGAAGCGGCGATCGAGGCGCGCGTGCGCGCGAACGGCACCGACGGCAAGCTCGTCCCCGCGCCCGACGGCGGCGTGCTGCACGTGACGCTGTTCGAGAAGCTGCTCGTGCCGGTGCTCTCGAAACTCTCGAACTTCGTGCCGGGCGGCGGGATCTGGATGAACACGCAGCGGCCCGAGTGGAACGACGCCAACAACGCGCTCGTGGGCCACGGCGTCTCGGTCGTGACGCTCGCGTACCTGCGCCGCGAGCTGGCGTTCCTGCTGGAGTTGCTGGGCGGCCGCGCCGGTGAGCGCGTGGCGGTCTCGCGCGAGGTCGTCGCGTGGGCGCGCGACCTGGCGGCGGTGCTCGCCGGGCGCTCGCCGGTGGCCGCGACCGGCGCGGAGGCCGACCGCGAGCGGCTGGCGACCATGGCCGAGCTGGGCGGCGCGTTCACGCGCTACCGCGAGGCCGTGTACGCGCACGGCTTCTCGGGGCTCGAGCCGTTCGCCGTCGCCGAGGCGATGGACCTGCTGCACGTGGCGCTCGCGCACGTCGACGAATCGCTGCGCGCGAACCGGCGCGAGGACGGCCTGTGGCACGCGTACAACCTGCTCGCCTTCGCGCGCGACCGCTCCGCGGTGCGCCTCGAGCGGCTGCCCGAGATGCTCGAGGGCCAGGTCGCCGCGCTCAGCTCGGGCCTGGCCGGCCCCGAGGACGCCGTCCGGCTGGTGGACGCGATGTTCGCGAGCGCGCTCTACCGCGCCGACCAGCGCAGCTTCATGCTCTACCCCGAGAAGGTGCTGCCGGGCTTCCTCGAGAAGAACCGCGTGCCCGCGGCGCGCGCGACCGCGGTGCCGCTGCTCGCCGCGCTGCTCGAACTGGGGGAGGCGTCGGTGATCGTGCGCGACGCCGCGGGCGAGCACCGCTTCGCGGCGGACCTCGCCAACGCCGCCGCGCTCGCCCAGGCGCTCGACCGCCTGGAGGGCCAGCCCGGCTGGCGCGAGGCCGTGCAGCGCGATCGCCAGGCGGTGCTCGACCTGTACGAGGAGGTCTTCCGGCACCACGCGTTCACGGGCCGCTCGGGCACGATGTACGCGTACGAGGGCATCGGCAGCATCTACTGGCACATGGTCGCCAAGCTGCTGCTCGCGGTGCAGGAGGTGCACCGCCGCGCGCAGCACGAGGGCGCGCCTCCCGAGGTGCTCGACGCGCTGGCCGAACGCTACGAGCGCGTGCGGGCCGGGCTCGGGTTCGAGAAGAGCGCCGAGGAGTACGGCGCGTTCCCGACCGATCCCTACTCGCACACGCCCGCCGGCGCCGGCGCGCAGCAGCCCGGCATGACGGGCCAGGTGAAGGAGGAGATCCTCACGCGCCTCGGCGAGCTGGGCGTCGAGATCGAGGCGGGCCGCGTCGCGTTCCGCCCGCGGCTGCTGCGCGCCGGGGAATTCCTCGAGCGCCCGGCGACGCTCGAGGCGTACGCCCACGACGGCACGCCGGTCACGCTGCCGGTGCCGGCCGGCTGCCTGGCGTTCACGCTCGCGCAGGTGCCCGTCCGCTACGAGCGCACCGACGGCTCGCGCTGGCTGCGCGTGACGTGGGCGAACGGCCGCGAGACCCGCCATGCCGGCGAAGTGCTCGACGCGGTGGCCAGCGATGCGCTGCTCGCACGCGACGGGGCGATCGCCTGGATCGACGTGGGCGTGCCGGTGCGGGGCCAGCGGGCGGGCTGACGCCCCCGGCTTGTGCCGCCCGCGGCCCGATCGCATCCTGCGGGTCGTGCGGCGAAGAGTGTTGTTGCCGCCCTCAGGCCGTTGACCGCGAGGGGCTTCGGGGTGCGGGCGGCCGGAAGGCAGCCAGGTGGCGGTCGGCCAGGCCCCTGGCGGGGGCCAACAACAATCTGCGCCGCACAACCTTCGGCCTTGACAGCCCTGAAACAGCGGCCGAGAATGTTCGCCAGCCGAACAAAGTCCACGAGACCCCGGGGAAACGACGTGGCGACGGATCTTCACGCGGGAGCCTCACCCCTTCTCGAAGTGCGCGGGCTGCGCAAGACCTACGCGACCGGAGGCCCCTTCGGCGGCGGCCGCCGCGTGGTCGCGGCCGAGGACGTGGCGTTCCGCGTCCGGCGCGGCGAGGCGGTGGCGCTCGTGGGCGAATCGGGGAGCGGCAAGAGCACGATCGCGCGGCTGCTGCTGCGGCTCGAGCCGGCCGACTCGGGCGAGGCGCGGCTCGACGGCGAGGACGTCTTCCGGCGCGAGCCGCGCGGCGCCTCGCCGGGTTATCGCCGGCGCGTGCAGATGGTCTTCCAGGACCCGTTCGGGTCGCTGAACCCGGCGCACGACGTGGCGCACCACCTGGTGCGCCCGCTGCTGCGGCTCCAGTCGCTGAACCCCGTGCACGACGTGGCGCACCACGTCGGGCGCGCGAGCGAGCGGCTCGGCGCGCCGGCGGCGGGGACCCCGGTGCGCGAGCGCGTGCTGGCGCTGCTGCGCACGGTGGGGCTCGAGCCGGCGGAGGAGTTCCTTCACCGGCATCCCTACGAACTCTCGGGCGGCCAGCGCCAGCGGGTCGCCATCGCGCGCGCGCTGGCGGCCGAGCCCGACCTGCTGGTCGCGGACGAACCCACGTCGATGCTCGACGTCTCGATCCGCATGGGGATCCTGAACCTGCTCGCGCAGCTCAAGCGCGAGCGCGGGCTCGCGATCCTGCT
The DNA here is from genome assembly GCA_964542885.1 of uncultured bacterium. Taxonomy (GTDB): domain Bacteria; phylum Eisenbacteria; class RBG-16-71-46; order RBG-16-71-46; family RBG-16-71-46; genus CAIXRL01. The sequence continues at coordinate 2,490 of CAZIXL010000239.1, read as the reverse complement.
CATCACCCACGACCTGGCGTCGGCGCGCTTCCTCGCCGAGCGCATCGTGGTGCTCTACCGCGGGCGCGTGGTCGAGGACGGGCCGAGCGACGCGGTCGTCGCCGCGCCGGCGCACCCGTACACGCGCGCGCTGCTCGCCTCGATCGCCGAGCTGGGCGGCGCGGCGGCCGGGCCGGCGCGGGCGTCCGACACGGCCACCACGGGTTGCCCGTTCGCCCCGCGCTGCCCCGACGTCCACGAGCCCTGCCGCCGCGAGGACCCGGCGCCGCGCGAGCACGACGGGCGCCGCGTGCGCTGCCACCTGTATCCCGTGAAGCCGGGGGCGGAGGGCCGGGACGCATGAGCCGGCGTTTCCCGGAAGACTTCCTCTTCGGCGCCGCCACCTCGGCGCAGCAGATCGAGGGCGCGGTGCGCGAAGGGGGCCGCGGCGAGTCGGTGTGGGACCACTGGTCGGCCGTGCCGGGCAACGTCGAGGACGGCTCGACGCCCGAGGTCGCGTGCGACCACTTCCACCGCTGGCGCGAGGACGTCGGCCTGCTCCGCGGGCTGGGCGCGAACGCCTACCGCTTCTCGCTCGGCTGGACGCGCGTCCTGCCCGAGGGGCGCGGCACGCCGAACGCGGCGGGCCTGGACTTCTACGACGCGCTCGTCGATGCGCTGCTCGCGGCCGGGATCACGCCCTTCGCGACGCTGAACCACTGGGACCTGCCGCAGGCGCTCGACGAGCAGGGCGGCTGGGGCGAGCGCGCGACCGTGCGCCGCTTCCTCGACTTCGCCGACGCCGCCAGCCGGCGGCTCGGCGACCGCGTGAAGTACTGGGTCACGCACAACGAGCCGTGGTGCGTCTCGACGCTCGGCCACGAGGAGGGCAGGCACGCGCCCGGGCGGCGTGACCCGGCCGAGGCGCTGCGCGTCGCGCATCACCTGCTGCTCTCGCACGGCCGCGCGGTGCCGCTGCTGCGCGCGAACGTGCCGGGCGCCCGCGTGGGGCTGGTGAACATCGTCACGCCCGCCGATCCGGCGAGCGACTCCGACGCCGACCGCGAGGCGGCACGCCGCTGGGACGGCTGGTTCAATCGCTGGTACCTGGACCCGCCGTATCGCGGCCGCTATCCCGAGGATGCGATCGCCGACCGCGTGCGCCGCGGCCACCTGTCGTCGGCCGACCTGCCGTTCGTCCAGCCGGGCGACCTCGAGACCATCGCCGTCCCGACGGACTTCCTGGGCCTGAACTACTACAGCCGCGCGGTCGTGAAGGCCGGGCCCGACGGCGAGCCCGTGGGCGTGCCGCAGGGCGCGGCCGAGGACCGCACCGAGATGGGCTGGGAAGTTCACCCGCAGGGCCTCGCCGACGTGCTGGTGCGGCTCACGCGCGAGTACGGCCCGCGCGCGCTCGTCGTGACCGAAAACGGCGCGGCGTTCCGCGACGAGCCGCCCGGCGCCGACGGGCACCTGCCCGACCCGCGCCGGGTGGACTACCTGCGCGGTCACTTCGAGGCCTGCCTCGACGCGCTCGAGGCCGGCGTGCCGCTCGCGGGCTACTTCGTCTGGTCGTTGCTCGACAACTTCGAATGGGGGCAGGGGTACCGGCCGAGGTTCGGCCTCTACCACGTGGACTTCGCGACGCAGCGCCGGACCGCGAAGGACAGCGCCCGTTTCTTCCGGGAGGTCGCCACCGCCCGCGCGGTGCCGGAACTCCCGTTGCTCTCCCCGAGGAGGCTCACGTGAACTCCACCCGCCAGGACGCGGTGCGACTGCGCCCGTCCGCACTCGCGGCGCTCGCCCTCGCCGCGTGCGTCTGGTTCCCCTTCACCGCCCGCGCCGAAGGCGGAGCCGCAGCGGTCGAGACCGTGCGGGTGCTCAAGGACGGCACCGGCTCGCGCCTGCAGGTGGGGGGGCGTGATTTCCTCGTGAAGGGCATGAACTGGGACTACATCCCGATCGGGGACAACTACCAGTTCGACCTCTTCAGCCAGCCCGACGACGTGATCGAGGCCGCGCTCGCCCGCGAGATGGGCCTGCTGCGCAGCATGGGCGTGAACGCGATCCGCCAGTACACCGGGATCCCGCCACGCTGGGTCGCCTACATCTACGAGCACTACGGGATCTGGACCGTGCTCAACCACCCGTGCGGCCGCTACGGGTTCACGGTGAAGGGCGTCTGGCACCCGGTCACGGACTACTCCGACCCGGTGATGCGCGAGGCGATCCGCGCCGACGTGAAGGCGAACGTCGACCGCTACCGCGGCACGCCCGGCGTGCTGTTCTGGCTGCTCGGCAACGAGAACAACTACGGGCTGTCGTGGTCGTCGTTCGAGATCGAGGCGCTGCCCAAGGGCGAGCGCGACGCGGCGCGGGCGCACAAGCTGTACTCGCTGTTCGGCGAGATCATCGGCGACGTGCACGCCGCCGACCCGGCGCACCCGGTGGCGATCGCGAACGGCGACCTGCAGTACCTCGACATCATCGCCGAGGAGTGCAAGGGCCTCG
>CAZIXL010000238.1:0-5423 GCA_964542885.1 uncultured bacterium | reverse complement strand
AGCGTCGTCGCGTCGCGGAACGGGTTCGGGCCGGCGGCGCGCAGCGCGGTGGCAGGCGGCGTCACGGGCAGGGCGCCCGTGCCGGTGACCACCTCGAGCCGCAGCCGGCGCGGCGTCGACGACAGCGCGAGCGGCACGCGTTCACCCGCCGTGACCTCGCGCGACCAGCCGGCCGCGGGCTCCGACAGGACGACCCGGCGGCCGGACGGCAGGCCCGCGAGATCGAAGGCGAGTTCCGCCTGCGTGAGTCCCGCAGCCGCGCTCGCGTCGAGGTCCCACGCGACGTCGGCGGCGTCGGGCCGGTACACCGAGCGGAACGACTCGTCGGCGCCCCCCCACTCCGGAACGTGCGCGACGAGCGAGACCTCGGCGCCGGGTCCCGCGGGAAGCGCGTGGGCCGAGAGCGGGTTGCGGACACCCGCCGCGACCAGCGCGGTGCCCAGCTCGATCCGCGACGCGCGCGTGCCCGCGACGGCCGTGACGCCGAGCGACCAGAGCGCGTTCGGGCCGGGCGGCACGGTGTCCCTGAGCGCGTTCGGGTTCCATTCGAACGGGACGCGCAGGTTGAGCGCGCCCGCCGTGCTGTCGCGCCAGATCCAGTACGCGCGGCCGGGGTGAAGGACGGCGGCGGCGCGGTAGGGATCGGTGCCGGGGACCGACGGGTCGTACGCGAGCACCTGGTGGTCGGTGAGCGCGTTCGAGGGGTCGGTGATCGCGACGCCCGGCCCCTGCGAGAGCTTGAGCTGCGAGACCGCGACCGGGAAGCGGAACGGCGAGCCGAACTGCGTCCAGCCGCGCGTCGATCCCGGCGCGCCGACGAGGGCGATCGAGTACTCGGCCTCGGCGACCGGCGAGCCCGTGAACGCGAGCGTCGTGTCCCTCGGGAGCAGGAACCAGTAACCGGCCCCCGGCACCACGTGGTCGAGCCCGCTCCCGGGCTCGACGTACGACGCGAGGTCGGCGCGCCAGTGCCCGAGGCGCCACTTCGTGTCGTCGTAGGGCATCAGGTTGGCGAACGCGGCGGCCGGCGTGTCGAGCGAGAGCGTGCCGGGAATGGTGAAGCTCGCGTACACGTTCGCGGCGACCGGGATCGTGCCGCTCACGGTGCCGGCGGCGAAGTAGGCACTGAGCGTGCTGTCGCCCTTCACCGCGTGGAACGTGTAGTTGGGCACCGCACCCAGGTTCGTGGCGCCGACCACGAGGTGGTCGACGTGCGAGCCGCCCGAAGAGGTGAGGCGCACCCGCAGCGAATCGCCGGCGACGACCCACGTGCGGCCTGCGGCGGGGCTCAGGCTGCCGCTGCCTCCCGCCACGGTCGCGAGGACGCGGTAGTAGGCGCCCGCGACGCCCGAGGGCGAGACGCGCTGCGCGTAGACGTCGGGGCCGGTCGCGCCGGCCGCGTTGCGGCCGTCGATCCAGGCGGCGACGAGGTCGAACGCGCCGCCACCCGCGACCGGGTACGACTGCACGGGCGAGGCGCCCGCCGTGAGCGTGGCCGGAGCCGCCCAGAGCCGCGTGGCGGAAGGACCGATGTGCTGCGCCCGCACCAGGCCGCCCGAGGCCCAGACGGCGTAGGCGCCGTCGGCGCCATCGGGAACCAGCGTCGGGCTGGACGTCGCATCGAGAGGCCGCAGCGCGATCGAATCGCGCGCGGCGCCGTTCGAGGACACCAGGCCGTTCGTGCCGAGCAGCACCACGCGCATGTCGTCGGTGCCGTTCGTGTACCCGAGCAGCGCCTCGTTGTTCGACTTGGCCACGAGCCCGAACGAACTCATGGTCGTCGAGAGGCCGCTGGCGACGGTCGGATCGGCCAGCGTGGTGCCGTCGGCCGCCGCGAGCCGGGCGCCGCGCAGGACGCTCGAGGACGTCCAGCTGATGCCCAGGTCGCCGCCCGGCAGGCGGGCCATCGCGGCGAACCTCGACTGCGACGAGTTGGCGGGCAGGTAGGGCTGCGGCCACACCGTATTCCCGGAACCGTCGAGCCGCTCGAAATAGGTGTCGGTCGTGCCGTGGAGGTGCTCCCACGACACGTAGGCACCGTCCACGCCGTCGGAGAGCACGTGCGGATTCACCTGGTTGTCGGCGTCCACTCCCGTGCTCACGCTCATGAGCACGCCGCCCGTCCCCCAGCCGAGCGCGCCGCTCGACTGGACACGCTGCGCGTAGACGTCGGCGGCGTTCCCCGGCGTGCGCTGCTCCGACCACGCGACGAGCGCGCCGCCCGAGCCGTCGGAATCGACGCTCGGCGTGACCTGCAGCGTGTCGGACGTGGCCAGCGAGGTCAGGACCACGCCGCCGGCGGTCCATTGCGCCGCTCCGGCGCTGTTCAGGTGCTGGACGCGGATCTTCGTCTGCGCCACGGTCGCGCCGTCCACCCACGCGAGCAGGACGCCGTTCGCGCCGTCGGGCGCGATCGCCAGGCCCGAGATCCCGAGCGCGTTCGAGCGGACGAGCACGCCGTTCGCGGTCCACTGCGTGGTGCCGGTCGAGTCGATCCGCTGGCAGCGCAGGTCGGGCGAGCCGGAGAGCGTGTCCACCCAGGCGGCGATCAGACCGCCGCGCCCGTCGGACACGGCGCGCAGCGTGCCCTGGCCGGTCGCGGCGGAGTCGACGGCGACGCCCGTCGCGCGCCAGGGCGCCGCGGTGGAGGTGGTGGCGGCCAGTGCCAGTGCCACGACGGCGAGGCACAGGCTGCGGACGGAGGCCGGACCCGGGATGACCCGGACGCACGGACGCGGAGCATTCGGCATGCGTTCCCTCGCCACGACGAATTAGGGGGATGCGCCCGGGCCGGAGCGGCCCGTGGTGCGCGGGACCTGGGCCGACGAAGGCCGGGACTGCCGGCCGAGGTCGGCTATCCTCATGAGGCGCACGGTCTGCTAGTTTGTGCCTTCCGCGAGCGGCCCTCGGTCGCACCGCGCGCCGGAAACGTCCGGCAAGCCGACCGCCCGCTGTGCCCCGACAAGGTGCCTGCCCCGGACCGCGAGCGCAAGCGTGATCTCGCCTCGCGCCGTCCGGTCCCGAGGTGCCCGCGTGGCGCAGCACCGAATCCGTGCAGTCCCCTCCGAGCAGTCCCTGGGAGAACGAGCGATGAGCACGCTGCCCTGGCGCATCCTGGTGGTGACCGACCTCGGAACGGACACGCGCGAGCCGGTCGCGGTGACCGTCGGGACGCTCGACGGCTGGTTCGAATCGGCGGGCCTCGCCGCGGCGCCCTCCACGCTCGACCCGGCGGGCCGCCTCGCGGCCGGCGTGACGGGCGCGGCGCTGGACGCGTGGCTGCACGACCCGGCCCGGCAGCGGATCGAGGCCGCCTGGCGCGGGCTCGCGCTGGTGCTCGCGCACGCGGGCGACGCCGTGCGGATCGAGGTGCTGTCGGTGCCGCGCGCGGCGCTGGTCGAGCGCTTCCGCGAGGCCGTCCACGAGCCCGAGTCGACGGCGGCCGAGCCGGTCTCGCTGGTCGTGCTCGACTTCGACTTCACGCACAAGGCCGCCGACCTCGCCGCGCTCGCCGCGCTGGCATCGATGGCGGCCGAGCTGCAGGCGCCGATCGTGGCGAACGCCGGCGCGGGCTTCTTCGACCTGCGCTTCCTCGTGCAGGCGGTGGCGGTCAAGGACCTGCCGGCGCGGCTCGCCGACGCGCCGCACGCCGGCTGGCAGGCGCTGCAGAAGCACGAGGACGCGCGCTGGCTGTGCCTCACGCTCAACCGCTTCCTGCTGCGCGCGCCGTGGAAGCTCGAGGCCTACGCGGAGGCCTGCGCCGAGTCGAACCCGGACTCGTACCTGTGGGGGCGCGGCGGCTGGCTCGTCGCGGCGGCGCTCGCGCGCAGCGTGCGCGCGCACGGCCACGCGCTCGACCTGTCGGGGGCGGGCGGCCGCTTCGACGGCCTGCCCACGCGGCCCTGGCCGGTGAAGGCCAACGAGACGAGCGCGCTCGCGACCGAGGTGCCCTTCCCCGAGACGCAGGCGCTCGAGCTGACGCACGCCGCGTTCACGACGCTCACGGGCGCGCTCGACCGGCCGACCGTGCTCATGTCCATGGCCGTGACCGCGCACCGCTACGGCGCGGCGCGGCTGACCGTCGAGGGCACGCTCGGCTACCAGCTCACGGCGTCGCGGCTGGCGCTGGCCTGCGGCGGGGTGGCCGGCGAGCTGCCGGACGGGGCGGGCGACGACGCCGTGCGCGCGGCTCTGGCCGCGCGGCTCGGCGCCGAGTTCGCCGGGCTGCTCGGCGAGGGCGGCGAGGGTCTGACGGTCGAGGTGCTCCCGGCCGCGGACGGCCTGCCGCGTCGCGCCGCGGTCGCGCTGCGGCCGACCGTCGTGATCGAAGGCAAGTCGCCGAAGTTCGACGTCGAGTTCGGGCTGGAGGCGTAGGCGCCATGAGCGGCCCCCGCCTGCCCGACATCGGCCCCGCGCCCGGCTACGACGGCGAGGTCAACACGTACGTGAGCGGCGAGGCCCGCTCCACCGGGTACTACGACCCGAACCGCACGGTGATCTTCGTCAACGGCATGGCCAACAGCGGCGAGGACCACCGGCGCTCGGCGCTCGCGCTCTCGCTGCTCCAGATGTGCACGGTCGTGGGCGTCTACAACCTGTCGGGCGGCTTCTTCATCGACCTCGCCCAGTGCCTCGGCGACAAGTACCAGTTCGACGGCCCGCTCGCGTCCTCGCCCACGAGCGCCGTCTCGAGCGGCCGCGGCTCGCGCGCGCTCGCCGCGCAGGCCGAGTCCGTGCTGGCCGCCCGCAACGCGGCGGCCGGGTCGCTGTTCCGGCTCCTGCGCCAGATGGAGTACCGCGACTCCGCGGTCTTCGCGCACAGCCAGGGCAACCTGATCCTGTCGAACGTGCTGAGCGCGATCGAGATCGTGGACGGCGCCTCCGAGGTGTCGCGGCACGACGTGTACACGTTCGGCTCGCCGTCCATGAACTGGCCGCGCTCGGTGCGCCTGCAGGAGTGCGGCTTCACGTTCGACCCCGTCACCTGGCTCGCCGGCGTGGACTGGTCGTTCTCGATCTCGAAGGTGGGCATGCCGTCGGGCTCGGTGATGCCGGTCACGCACAGCTTCCTCGAGTACGTGCGCATGGACGCGGCGTTCGTGGTGAACCGGTTCCGCTGGGGCGGTCTCGGGGTGACGTTCTCGATGGACGAGGCCGGGCTCGCGCGCGCGCTCGTGAACATGGGGCACAACATGCCGCGCGTGCTCGGCGTGTTCGAGCACCTGGCGGCGTACCACTCCTCCGACGTCGACGACGTGGCGCTGCTCTACGTCGAGGAGCTGCAGCACGTCTCGCAGGGGCCCGGGATCCTCAACGCGATCCGCGGCGCGGACCGGTTGCGGCGGCTGCTCGTCCGGTCCCTGGGGGAAGGCTGGACCTCGGGCCGCGAGCGCACCGCCATCGACTTCCTGAACCGGCTGTAG
>CAZIXL010000237.1:0-5437 GCA_964542885.1 uncultured bacterium | reverse complement strand
ACGACTGCACCGACGAGGCGGCCCCGGTCGAGCACCGCCTGGCCGCGGGCGAGGGCCTGGCCGGCTGGGTGGTCGCGAACGGCCGCTCGGTCCGGCTCGCCGACGGCGAAGCGCCGCCGCCGGGCGTGCGCGGCGGGACGGGCGCGTTTCGCACGGCGCTCGTCATGCCCCTGCTGCGGCGCGGCGAGCCGTTCGGGGCCATCGAGTGCCTGGACAAGCGCGAGGGCGAGTTCACCGACGCAGACTTCGACCGGCTCGAGGTCGCGGCCGAAAGCGTCTCGTTCGCGCTCGACTACGCGCTGCTCTTCCAGGAGACCGAGCGCCGGGCACTCGAGAAGGAAGTGCTCCTCGACGTGGCGCGCGCGCTGTCGGCGCCGTTCGACCTCGACGAGGTGATCGAGGCGATCTTCACGTCGCTGCGCGAGGTCGTCGCGTACGACGCGGGCGCGATCTACCTGGTGAACCGCGACACGCGCCGGCTCGAGCTGGTGAGCGAGACCGGCTACCCCGAGGGCTCCGAGGAGGCGTTCGGCCTGCAGGTCGGGCAGGGCATCGTCGGCTGGGTCGCCAAGACCGGCGAACCCGTGATCGTGCCCGAGGTGACCGCCGACCGGCGCTACGTCGCCGCCCGCGCGGGCACGCGCAGCGAGCTGGCGGCGCCCATGGTCGTCGGCGGCGACGTGATCGGCGTCTTCAACCTCGAGAGCGACGCCCTCGACGCCTACCACGAGGGCCACCTCGAACTGCTCTCGGCGTTCGCGGCCCAGGCCGCGGTCGCGGTGCAGCGCGCACGCAGCGCGCGCGACCTGCTGGAGCGCCGCCGGCTCGAGCGCGAGCTGGCGATCGCGCGCGACATCCAGCAGTCGTTCCTGCCTTCGGGCGCCCCGCAGGTGCCGGGCTTCGACCTGGCGGGCACCTCGATCCCGCACGAGCAGGTCGGCGGCGACTACTACGACTTCATCCCGATCAGCGACACGCGTCTCGGGCTCGCGATCGCCGACGTCTCGGGCAAGGGCATCCCGGCCGCGCTCATCATGGCCGGCTTCCGCATGAGCCTGCTGGCCGAGATCCGCAACGAGTTCGCGATCCGCGCGGTGATGCGCAAGGTGAGCCTGCTCCTGCACGAGAGCACCGAGCGCGACCGGTTCGTGACCGCGTTCTACGGCGTGCTCGACTGGAAGAACGGGGTCGTGATCTTCAGCAACGGCGGGCACAACCCGCCGATGCTGGTCCGCCGCGACGGCAGCTGCGAGAAGCTGGTCGAGGGCGGCCTCGCGCTGGGCGTGCTGCCCGACGCGCGCTACGAGGAACGGCCGGTCGCGCTGCGCGACGGCGACGTGCTGGTGCTGTACACCGACGGCGTGAGCGAAGCCGAGAACACGCGCGGCGAGCAGTTCGGCGAGCAGCGGCTGCAGGACCTGGTCCGCCGCCACGCGCACGTGCCGGCCGCCGAGATCCTCGAGCGCATCGTCGGCGCGGTGCGCGAATGGACGACCGGGAAGGGGACGACCGACGACGTGACCCTGATCGTCGTCCGCAAGCTCGGCTGAGGCGCCCACCCCCGGCGCGGCCGCTCCCCGCGCGGCGAAATCGCGCGAGGTTCAAGCATCACTTGAAGGCCCCGAGTCTTGACCCTGCCGGGTGCGTCCGATAGTGTGCGCCGCACTCTTTTTCCGCCTGTTTCGTCCCGTCACCCCGGGAGTTCCGCGTTGAGCGCTTCGAATGGCCGCACCGGCCGCATCCTGTCGGGGATGCGCCCCACGGGACGCCTGCACCTCGGCAACTACGTGGGCGCGCTCGAGAACTGGGTGCGCCTGCAGGACGAGGGCTGGACGAACTACCACATGGTGGCGGACTGGCACATGCTCACGACCGGCTACGAGGACACGAGCCGGCTGCAGCAGAACACGTGGGACATGGTGCTCGACTGGCTGGGTGCCGGGCTCGACCCGGCGAAGAGCGTGATCTTCGTGCAGTCGGCGGTGAAGGAGCACGCAGAGCTGCACCTGCTGTTCAGCATGCTCGTGAGCAAGGCGCGCCTCGAGCGCATCCCGACGCTCAAGGAGCAGATCCGCGACCTCGGCATGGACGAGCAGACGATCTCGTACGGCCACCTGGGGTACTCGGTGCTGCAGGCCGCCGACATCCTGCTGTATCGCGCGACGCACGTGCCGGTGGGCGAGGACCAGGTGCCCCACGTCGAGTTGACGCGCGAGATCGCGCGGCGGTTCAACTTCGTGTACTGCCAGGACCGCGATCCGGTGTTCCCGGAGCCCGAGCCGCAGATCACCGCGTTCGCGCGCCTGCGCGGAGTGGACGGCCGACGCATGAGCAAGTCGCTCGGCAACACGATTCTCCTCGACGAGGAGCCGGCCGAGCTGGAGCGCAAGATCCTGCGCGAGACCTACACCGACCCGAAGAAGGTCCGGAAGGACTCGCCCGGGCGCCCCGAGGCCGACCTCTCCGAGCTCGACGAGGAAGGAAAACCGCTGCACGCGGGTTGTGTCGTGTGGGAGTATCACCGCAAGTTCAACGCTGCCGAGGCCGAGGCGATCGCCGTGGAATGCCGCGCGGGCCGCCTGGGCTGCGTCGCCGACAAGAAGCGGCTGGCGGCGGTGATGGCCGAGGCGCTCGGTCCGATCCGCGAGCGTCGCGCGAGCTGGGAGAAGGACCCCGACCGCGTGCGCGACGTGTTGAACGAGGGCACCCGCCGCGCGCGCGAGACCGCGCGCGAGACCATGGACCTGGTTCGGAGCGCGATGGGCGTCAAGTCCGTCGTGGAGCCCGCGTGAGCGAAGAGCGCGACGACGCGCCGGTCGGGCAGGGACCGCCGGAGGCCGCCACGGCCACCGACGAGCCGGCCGCCGGCACGAACGGCGACGGCCGCCCGCACGACCTGCAGGTCGAGAGCCCGGCCGCGCGCAGTCGCGACGGCGGGCCGGTCGTGCGCACGCCTCGCGCTTCCGTGACGTTCAGGCTGCCGCGGTTCGAGGGCCCGCTCGACCTGCTGCTGCACCTGATCAAGCGCGACGAGATCGACATCTCCAACATCCCGATCGCGCACATCACCAAGCAGTACCTCGAGACGCTCGAGCTGATGCGCCAGCTCGACCTCGACGTCGCGGGCGAGTTCCTCGTCATGGCCGCGACGCTCATGCGCATCAAGGCCAAGATGCTGCTGCCGGTCCCCAAGTCCGACGAGGAGGAGGACGAGGGCGATCCGCGCGAGGAGCTGGTCCAGCGGCTGCTCGAGTACCGCCTCTACAAGGAGGCGTCCGAAACGCTCAAGACGCAGGAGGGCGAGCGCCGCGGGCTGTACGAACGCGGCATGGTCCCGACCGAGGACGAGGCCGGCCCGCTGCCGCTGGCGCCGGCGACGCTCTTCGACCTGCTGGACGCGCTCAACCGCGTGCTCGCGCGGCGGCCCGAGCGCGTCGTCTACGAAGTCCGCACCGAGGCGTACGACATCGAGGACAAGATGTCGTTCATCGCCCGCACCGTGGCCGAGGACGGCCGGCTCACGTTCTCCAGCCTCATGCTGCGCGCGCGTGCGCGCATGGAGATCGTCGTCTCGTTCATGGCGCTGCTCGAACTCGTCAAGCTGGGCCAGATCGTGGTGATCCAGGAGGCGAACTTCGCCGACATCCTGATTCTCCCGAAGCGGCCGGAGGAAAACGACACCGATGCCCCCATCGAACCTGCCCTCGGCGATTGAAGCGCTGCTGTTCGCGTCCGACCAGCCGCTCTCGCTGATGCTGCTCGCGGAGGCGCTCGAGGCCGAGTCGGCGGACGTCGCCGAGGCCCTGAAGGCGCTGGGCGAGTCGTACACGTCGCGCGACGCCGGAGTGGAGCTGCGCGAGATGGCCGGCGGCTGGTTGTTCACGACCGCGTCGGGCCAGGCGGAGTGGGTCGCGCGCATGCTGCGCGGCAAGCGGCGCATGCGGCTCTCGCGCGCCGCGCTCGAGACCATGGCGATCATCGCGTACAAGCAGCCGGTCACGAAGAGCGAGATCGAGGCGATCCGCGGCGTGGACGCGAGCGGCGTGCTCGCGACGCTGCTCGAGCGGACCCTGGTCACGATCAAGGGCCGCTCGACCGTCGTCGGCCGCCCGCTGCTCTACGGCACCACGAACGAATTCCTGAACTACTTCGGCCTGCGCGACCTGACCGAACTGCCGCGCCCCGAGGAACTGCGCGCGCTCGTCGCGGCCCGCGAGCCCGAGCAGCTCGAGATGATGGAGCTGGACCCGGCGAGCGGCATGCCGCTCGCGCTGGCCGCGCCCGCCGTCGCGCAGGACGGCGACGCGCCGCCCGCGGCGGCCGCCGAGGGCGAGTCGCCCGCCGCGGCCGACGAGGCGCCGGGCGAACCGGCGTTCTCGATCGCCGACGCCGACGCCGCGATCGCGGCGGCCAAGCAGGCGCGGGCCGAGGCGGCGCTGGCGCTCGCCGGGCCCGAGCCGGACGACGGGGACGAGGTCGAAGCCTCGGTCCAGGCCGGCGCGGGTGACTTCGCCGAAGCGTCGGACGAGTTCGCGGAGGACGACGAGGACGAGTACGACGACGACGATGACGAGGACGAATACGACGAGGACGACGACGACGAGGACGAAGAGGAGGACGACGAGGAGGACCTCGAGCGTCCCTCGGCCTCGCTCTCGGGCGACGACGGCGGCCGCTGAGCCGCCGCGCCGTCATCGCCGCACCCGCTGATCGCATGAACGCCGACGCCGACCGCTGGGTCCGCCTGCTGGACCTCGTGCCGCACCCCGAGGGCGGCGCGTTCCGCGAGACCTGGCGGGCGGGGGAGTCGGCGCAGGGCCTGCCGGGACGCTTCGGCGGCCCGCGCTCGCTCGGCACCGCCATCTACTACCTGCTGCGCGCCGGCGAGCGCTCCCGGCTGCACCGGCTGCGCGCGGACGAAGTCTGGCACCTGTACGACGGCGGGCCGCTGCACCTGCACCTGCTCGTGCCGGGCGAAGGTTACCGGCGGCTCGTGCTGGGGCACGACGTCGCGAAGGGCGAGACGCCGCAGTGCGTCGTCGCGCACGGCACCTGGTTCGGCGCGGAGCCGGCGGCGGGCGCGGCGTACGCGCTCGCGGGCTGCACGTGCGCGCCGGGCTTCGAGTACAACGATTTCGAGATGGGCTCGCGCGAGCAGCTGCTGGCGCACTTCCCGGGCGAGCGCACGCTGATCGAGCGCCTGGGCGCGTGACGCGCGGGCGAAACGGGAAGACCGAAAGGAACGGCATGTCGATCCGACTGAACAAGCTGCTGGCGAGGCGCGGCCTCGGTGCGCGGCGCAAGTGCGACGCGATGGTGGCCGAGGGGCGCGTGCGCGTGAACGGGCGCGTCGTGACCGAGCCGGGCACGACGGTCGAGGAGGGGCGCGACCGCGTCGAGGTGGACGGCCGGCCGCTGCCCGGCGCGCAGCAGCACT
>CAZIXL010000236.1:4793-5445 GCA_964542885.1 uncultured bacterium | reverse complement strand
CACCTGCTGCTGCTGTTCGCGTGCGTGGTGCTGCACGAGCTGGGTCACGCGCTCATGGCGCGCCGCTTCGGCATCGCGACGCGCGAGATCGTGCTGCTGCCGATCGGCGGCGTGGCGCGGCTCGAGCGCATGCCCGACGAGCCGGTGCAGGAGATCCTCGTCGCGCTCGCCGGGCCGGCCGTGAACGTGGTGATCGCGACGCTCGTCGGCGCGTTCCTGTTCTCGACGGCCGAGACCCCGCGGCTGATCCTCGAGCGCGCGGCGGGCGACGGCACGCTCGAGTTCCTGCTGCTCGCGAACGTGGTCATGGTCGGCTTCAACCTGATCCCCGCGTTCCCGATGGACGGCGGCCGCGTGCTGCGCGGCACGCTGGGCATCTTCATGCCGTTCGCGCGCGCCACGCGCATCGCGTCGCTCGTGGGGCAGGGCTTCGCGCTGGTGTTCGCGATCGCGGCGGTGTTCCTGCAGAACGTGGTGCTGGTGCTGATCGCGATGTTCGTGTTCGTCACCGCGGGCGAGGAGCGCGCGCTGGTGCAGACGCGCAGTTCGCTGGCCGGCCTGCCGGCGAGCGCGGCGATGGTGACCGCGTTCGTGAGCCTCGAGACGCGCCACGAGATCGCTGACCAGTTGCAGCCCGGCAGCGGACAGCCGC
>CAZIXL010000236.1:0-4783 GCA_964542885.1 uncultured bacterium | reverse complement strand
CTCACGGGCCTGCCCGTCAGCGCCGCGATGGTCACGGCGTTCGTCAGCCTCGAGACGCGGCACGAGCTCGCGTACGCGGTCGACCTGCTGCTCGCCGGCGAGCAGCAGGACTTCCCGGTCCTGGAGGGCGGCCAGTACCTGGGCATGCTGAGCCGCGCCGACCTGCTGGTGGGCCTGCGCAAGGAGGGCGCCGACGCGCCGCTCGGGCGGCTCGTGCGCACCGACGTCGAGCCGATCGAGCTGTCGATGCCGCTCGAGGCGGCCCTGATCCGCATGCGCGCCGCGCGCCTCAACGCGCTGCCGGTCATGGCGCGCGGGCGGCTGGTCGGGCTGCTCACGATCGAGAACATCGGCGAGCTGCTGCTGGTCCAGGAAGCGCGCCAGCGCCGCTCAGGTCTCGCCTGATGCGCCGCGCGCTGCACGTCCGCTGGATCCTGCCGGTCGTGGCGATCGGCGCCGCGTGGGTGCTGTGGCACAACGCGCGCGGGCCGCACTTCCGCGAGCTGCAGCCGGGCGTCGAGTTCGCGACCATGACCGGCGCGCCGTGGTGCCGCATGGGCTCCTCGACGGTCGCGATCCTGCGCCTCGACCCGCGCCTCGTGCGCCTGCGCGCCCGCTACTACCGGCGCCACGCCCGCACGACGCCGCCCGGCGTGCTGGGCTGGCAGGAGGCGACCGGTGCGCTCGCGGTGTTCAACGCGGGGCAGTACTACCCGGACCTGACCTACATGGGCCTGCTCGTGTGCGACGGCGACACGGTCTCGCGCCGCTCGCATCCCGACTTCCAGGGCGCGCTCGTGGCCTCGGGCGGCGCCGGCCCGCGCGACGCGCGCGTGCTGGACCTGGCACGCACGCCGCTGCAGGGGGAGCGCGGCTGGAGCGAGGTGGCGCAGTCGTTCATGCTCTTCGACCGCGGCGGCGGCGTGCGCGTGAGGAAGACGAACCGCGTCGCGAACCGCACCGCCGTGGGCGAGGACCGCGACGGCCACCTGGTCGTCACGGTGACCGAGGGCGGCTACACGCTCGCCGACTTCGCGACGCTGCTGCAGGCCACGCCGCTCAGGCTGACGCACGCGATGGCCATGGACGGCGGGCTCGAGGCCGAAATGGTCGTCTCGTGCGCGGGCTTTCGCTACGCGAGCTTCGGGCGCTGGTCGACGACGGCCGAACCCACCGCGCCCGGCGCCACGGCGCCGCTGCCGGCGGTGATCACCGTGGAGGCGCCCTGAGCGCCGCGTTCCCGTGCGCGCGCTGCGGGCGGCCGGTCGTGCGGCGTCCCGCCACGCGCACCCGCCCGCGCCGCATCGCCTGCCCGCGGTGCGGCTACCTGCTCTACGACTACCCGCGCCCGTGCGCGGGGCTGCTGGTCGTGAAGGGCGACGACGTGCTGCTGCTGCGCCGCGCGCACGCGCCGCGCATCGGCTTCCTCGACGTGCCCGGCGGTTTTCTCGAGGAGGGCGAGAGCCTCGAGCACGCCGCGCGGCGCGAGCTGCGCGAAGAGACCGGGCTGGTGCTGGGGCCGATCGAGCCGCTGGGCTTTCACTGGGACGCCTACTGGCTGCGCGGCTTCGGGCGCTTCCCGACGATGAACTGGTACTTCGTCGGCGACTGGCGCCGCGGCGTTCCCCGGGCGGCGGACGACGCGGCGAGCGCCGAGTGGGTTCCGATCGCGCGGCTCGCGTCGCTGCGCCGGCGCTACTCGTGGGCGCACATGGCGGCGCTCTTCGCCGAGCTGCGGGCCTGGCACGCGAAGCGCCGGGTTGCCGGGACGGGCGGCCGGCGCGGGTCCGTCGGGGACCCCGTCACGCGTCCGGCTGTGCGATCCCGGAGGTCGCGGCGTTAGACATCGGGAAGACTTCCGGATTGCGGTATCATCCGGACGTCTTATTCTGGCGCCTCCCCCGAAGGCGAAGCGTGCAGCCCTGGGAGAGCCCCCCGATGCGTCGCCATCATCCTTCGAGCGTGCGGATTCGTCGCGCGCCCGGCGCCCATGCGTTCTTCGTCTCACTTCGCGAGGCCGTCCGATGACGCCCGGGACCTGGGCCCCCATTCCCGGCGGGCGGCTGAGCTATTCGAGCCGCGGTGAGGGCCGGCCGGTACTGCTGCTGCACGGCACGGGGCTCGATCGGCGCATGTGGGAACCGCAGTCGCCGCTCGCGGCGCGCTGGCGGCTCGTCTCGGTCGACCTGCGCGGCCACGGCCGATCCTCGCCGCCGGGCCAGGTGCCCTACGCGCACGCCGACGACCTCGCGGCGTTCCTCGATGCGCTCCGGCTCGATCGCGTCGCGGTCGTCGGTCACGGGCTCGGCGGGCGCGTCGCGGCGCAGTTCGCGGTGGCGCACCACGCGCGCGTGGGCGCGCTCGGGCTGATCGGCGCCTCGCTCGACGGCGTGCCGTTCGGGCCCGAGATCGCGGCGCTCTTCGAAGCGCTGCCGGTCACGGCGCGCGAGCGCGGCATGACCGCTGCCGTCGACCAGTGGCTCGGTTCGAGCCTGTTCGCGAACGCGCGCAAGCTGCCGGCCGTGGAGGTGGCGCTGCAGCGCATGGCGCGCGACTTCGACGGCGCGCCGTGGCTGGCGCCGGACTCGGTCGTCGACCCGTCGCCCCCGACGCTCGCGCGGCTCGGCGAGATCCGCGTGCCGACACTGGTCCTGGTGGGCGAGCACGACCACGCCGACTTCCGCCGCGTCGCCAGCTCCTACGCGGGCGGCATCGCGGGCGCCGAGTTCGCCGAGGTGCGCGGCGCGGGGCACGTGTGCAACCTCGAGTCCCCGGTCACGGTGAACGGCCTGCTCGAGGACTTCCTCGGCCGCGTGTGGGGCTGAGCGGGCGCGCCGGGGCGCTCGCGGCGCCGGCGCGGCTCCGCTAGGTTCCCCGCATGGAAGAGCGCGATTTCGCCGAGATGGTCGGCCCGACGCCGGCCCGCAGCACGTGGGGACGCTGGACGGCGGGCGTCTACCTGGCGCTCGTGGGCGCGGCGTTCGTGCTGGTGCTCGTCGAGCTGGCGCAGGGCACGCGCGGCCTGGGCTCGGTCGCGGTGTCGGTGCTGACGGCGCCCTGGTCCGCCGCGCTCGCACTGCTCGCACAGGCGCTGCCCGGCTCGCTCGGCGCCTCGGTCATGCGCGTCGTCGGCTTCGTGCTCACGGCCGCGTGCGCGGGGCTCAACGCGCGCATCCTGTACGGCGTCGCGGCGCGCGCCGAACGCGACGTGAACCAGGCGCGCGGCGCGCGCTGACGCCGGCGCCCGCGGGCGCCGCCGGAACGCGAACGGGGAGCGGCCGCGCGCGACCGCTCCCCGTGACGCCGCCGGGCCGGCGCTACTTCGCGTCGGCCGGGTTCCCCTCGACGTCGAGGTGCACGATCGGGGCGATGCCGGTCTTCGCGAGCGGCTCCTCGATCACGGCGCGGTCGCCGACGATCACGATCTGCAGGTGGTCCAGGTCCAGGTGCTGCTGCGCCGCGCGCGTGAGGTCGGCGGGCTTCAGGGCCCGCACCTTCGCCGCGTAGTCGCGGTAGTAGGTGTCGGGCAGGCCCTGCGTGAACAGCGCCGCGACCGCGGAGGCCGTGCCGTCGACCGACGCGAAGCGGCGCGGGATGGACTGGACCAGCGACTCCTCGCCCTGCGCCATCTCGTCGGCGGTGAAGGGCACCGGGCCGCGCACGCCGCGCAGGTGGGTCATGAAGGCGACGAGCGCGCTGTCGGTCTTGGCGGTGATGATGCCGCCGCCCGCCTGGAACGCGCCGGGGCCGTGCCCGAACGCGAAGCTCGACCGCACGCCGTAGCTCCAGCCGCGCACCTCGCGGATGTCGTGGTTGAGCCGCGACTGGAAGAGCCCGCCCAGGATCGTGTTCATGAGCGTGAGCGCGTAGTAATCGGGCGTGTCGCGCGGCGGCCCGGGCTCGCCGATGGCGAACACCGACTGCGCGGCGCCCGGCTTGTCGACCAGGTCGATGCGCGTCGGTGCGGGCGCGGGCAGCGGCGGGTACTTCCAGTCGGGCCGCGTGCCGCCGCCCTGCCAGCCGGCGAACGCCTTCTCGAACGCCTGCTTCACGGCGGCCGGCTGCACGTCGCCCGCCACGACCACGACCGCGCGGCCGGGCAGGAAGTACTTCGCCGCGAAGGCCACGACGTCGTCGCGCGTGATCGCGCCCAGGCTCGCCTCGTTCGTGAGCCAGCCGTACGGGTGCCCGGGGCCGAACGTCACCTTCGCGAACACGTCCTGCGCGATCGCGTTCGGCTGGTCGCGGCGCTGCTGGAGCGCGACCCGCATCTGGCCGCGCAGCCGCTCGAGCGCCGCCTCGGGGAACGTGGAGTGGAGCAGCATGTCGGCGGTCAGCTCGAGCGCGGGCTCGAGCCGGTCGGCCAGCGCCGTGAAGCCGATCGAGCCCGATTCGCCGCCCACCTCGGCGCGGATCGAGGTGCCGAGCATCTGCTGGGCCTCGGAGAGCTGGTCCGCCGTGCGGGTCGTCGTGCCCTCGCTGAGCATGTCCCCGACGAGGTCCTCGAGCCCTTCCTTGCCGGCGGTGCCGTACTGGTTGAACCCGCCCGCGAACGTGATCGAGACCGCGACGAGCGGCAGGTCGTGCTTCGGCACCACGAGCAGCTCGGCGCCGTTCGCGAGCTTCGTGCGGGTCCACGCCGGCACGTGGAACGCGGGCGGCTTGCCGGGCGTGGGGGCGACGTTGCGGTCGAGCTTCGCGGGCGCCGCGGGGGCGGGGGCGGCGCAGGCGCAGGCGAGCAGTGCGGCGAGCGCCAGCCGCGCGCGGAACGAACGGTCGAGGG
>CAZIXL010000235.1:0-5455 GCA_964542885.1 uncultured bacterium | reverse complement strand
AAAAGCAGGGGAAGGAGCGTCTCTGCCTCCACCCCAGCGCCTATCCCTAGAACTGACGACGCCCCTGCGCCAGCCCGTCATTCTCAGGATGCGCGCGCTTGAGCCAGAGCGAGCCTGACTTTGGCACCGGCACCGACTCGAGCCCCGGCTCGACGCGCTCCTCGAAGCGCAGGCGGTCGCCGAGCCGCGCGCGCTCGATCGCGAGGTAGGCGCGCAGGAACTCCAGCTCGTCGCCGAAGCGCCCGGTCTCGTTCGTGGCCGAGGCCAGCGAATAGCGGAACACGTCGGCGAGGCGCGTCACCACGTCCTCGGCGGCCCGCGGGTCCTCGGCGATGAGCGCGGCGATCGTGTTCAGCGTGTTGAAGAGGAAGTGCGGGTGCACCTGCGCGCGCAGGGCCCGCAGCTCGGCGCGCGCCAGCTCGGCGCGCATGCGCTCGACCTGCAGCGCGCGTTCGACCGAGATGCGGTAGAAGACGCGCGCGTAGACGATGCCCGTCACGAGCAGCGTGAACGCCAGCGAGAACATCGCGGTCGCTCGCCACGCGGAGGAGCCCGACAGGAAGCCCGGCGAGACCCAGCGGTCCACGACGAGCGCCGACAGCATGGACGCGGCGATGCTCGCGCCCACGAACAGCCCGCCCTCGCGCACCCACGGGTAGCGCCCGGGCGGCGCGCTCCAGCGCAGCCGCGGCAGCGCGAAGCGCTCGACCGCGAACACGGTGATCCGGATGATGTACGCGAAGACGAGCGAGACGAGGTAGGCGCGCCGGTAGTCCGCCCAGGTCGCCCCGGACAGCGTGCCGAAGAAGATCGCGAACGGCACGCCCCACACGAGCGGCGTCCACAGGACCTCGAGCGCGTTCGAGGTCCGGCGGGGCGTGCGGCGCGGCAGGGCGGTGTCGTGCATGTGCTCAGTAGACGGCCGCGCGGCGCGGCGGCCAAGCGGGGAGTCGATGAACCGTCGTTCGGGCCGGACGAACGGTCGCGTTCAGGGGCGGTCGGCGCCGGGCTCGAGGACGCGCAGCGCCATCACGGTGATGTCGTCGCCCGGCTCGACGCCGTCGAGCCAGCGGTTGACGCCGTCGAGGACGCGGTTGACGAGCGCCACCGCGGGCGTCGTGCGCGGCACCTGCTCGAGCAGCGCGTAGAGCCGCTCCTCGCCCAGCATCTCGCCGTCCTCGCGCTCGGCCTCGGTGACGCCGTCGGTGTAGAGCACGACGCGGTCGCCGGGCGCGAGGACCACGGCGCCCTCCTCGAACTCGGGACCGTCGAGCATGCCCACGACGCAGCCGCCGGTCTCGAGCAGCTCGCGTCCGCCCGAGGCGCGCTCGAGCACGGGGTGGTTGTGGCCGGCGTTCGTGTAGCGCAGCGTCAGCGTGGGCTCGTGCAGCACGGCCAGGAAGAAGGTCGCGAACTGCCCGGTGCTCGCGCGCTGGCAGGCCAGCGCGTTCATGGTGCGGATCATGGCCGAGGGCGACGACACGGTGCCGGCCTGCGTGCGGACCGAGGCCTGCAGCATGCTCGAGAGCAGCGCGGCGGGGACACCCTTGCCCGAGACGTCGGCGATCGCGAGCACGACGTGCTCGTCGCCCACCGGCACGACGTCGTAGAAGTCGCCGCTCACCTCCTTCGAGGACACGTTCACGGCGTGCACCTCGACGCGCGGGCGGCGCGGGAACTCCGACAGCAGGAACGAGCGCTGGATGCGCCGCGCGAGCTGCAGCTCGCGCTCCGAGCCGGCGCGCTGCATGGCCTCGCGGTGGTACGAGATCGCGATCGAGACGCCCAGGAACAGCGCCCCGAACAGCACGGCGTACACCATCACGATCGCCATGCCGCGCAGCCCGCCCATGAAGCCGGGCACCACGAACGCGTTCAGGAAGAGCGCCGCGGCCATGGTGGCGAGCAGCGCGACGCCCATGTACACGCCCGAGACCGCGAGCGTCGGGTGCCTCGGGACGAGCGCGGCGATGCGGCGCTCGAGCCAGTGCTTGGTGAACCACACCGAGAACATCGCCGCGAGCGTGAAGACGAGCGAGACGGCGTAGTAGAGCCCGAATGTGCGGAACGGCGCGCCGGTGACGAGCAGGAAGAACGCCGCGAACGGCAGTGCCCAGAGCGGGACCTTCCACGCGAAGTTCAGCAGGTCCCGCCACGGTCCGACGGGCTTGGCGGCCTTGCGCTTCACGGGGGCTCCTAGGGCGAGAGCCGCGTGCGCGCCCAGCGGCCGTTGCGGCGCACGTAGAGGAGGCGGTCGTGCAGCCGGTCGGCGCGGCCCTGCCAGAACTCGATGCGCTCGGGCACCAGCCGGTAGCCGCCCCAGTGCGGCGGGCGCGGCACGTCGACGCCCTCGAAGCGCTCCTCGGCGCGCCGGCGCGCCCGCTCGAGCGCGTCGCGGTCGGCGATCGGCCGGCTCTGGCGCGACGCCCACGCCCCGACCTGCGCGCCACGCGGGCGCTCGGCCCAGATCGCGCGGCTCTCGCGGTCGCTCACGAGCGCGAGCCGGCCCTCGACGCGCACCTGCCGCTGGCGCTCGGGCCAGTAGAAGAGCAGCGCGCCGTGCGGGTTCGTGGCCATCTCGTGGCCCTTGCGGCTGTCCCGGTTGGTCGCGAACACGAAGCCCTCGCGGCCCCACGCCTTGAGCAGCATCGCGCGCGCGCTCGGCCGGCCGCGCTTGTCGGCCGTGGCGAGGATCATGGCGTGCGGGTCGGCGCCGCCCTTCGCGAGCACGGCACGGAACCAGCGGCCGAACAGCGCGAGCGGGTCGGAGGTCGCGGCCGAGTCGGCGAGCGTCGAGAGGCGATAGTCGGTGCGGGCGGTGCGAACGCGCATGGCGCGCAAGTTACACGCCGGGACGGGAGCGGCGCCAGAGGGCGGTACGCGCGGGGCGGCGCGGCTCCGCGCCCGCGGCCGTGCGCCGGCGGCCGCACCGGCGCGGGGCCGGCGGACCTAGAACGCCAGCGAAAGCTGCGTCGCGAACAGGTCGAACGACTGGACGCCGTCGGCCTGGTGCGCGCGCGTGCGCTGCCCGGCGGCCTTGAGCGCGGCGCCGCGCGAGAGGCGGTAGCCGAGCCCGGCCTCGAGCCGGTCGACGTCGTCGTCCCATGCGCGGGTGACCGCGCCGGCCGTGAGGTCGGAGAAGCGCATCGCCTCGGCGCGGGCGGCGAGCCACAGGCCGTTGTCGAACCCGTACCGGCCCTCGGCGTAGCCGCCGTTCGCGCGCAGCGTGCCGCAGTAGGGCGTCGTCCACGCGTTCGCGAAGCCCTCGGCGCGCAGCTCGACCCGCCCGCGCTCGAGCGCGAGGTCGGCCATCGCGAGCGTCTGCGCGTAGTCGGCTTCGGTCTTTCCCGCGGGCAGCGCGTAGCGCACCCAGTCGCCGAGGTAGGCGCCGTGGCCGCCCGAGACGCCGAGGCGCACGCCGGCGGTGGGCACGAGCCCGAGCCGGCCGAGCCCCGCCTTGCCGTCGTTCACGTCCTCGCCGGGCGAACCCCAGCCGGGCGCGCTGTTCGTGACGCCGGCCGCGAACTCGAGCGGCGGGACGCTGCCGAGCGCGACCACGCCGAAGTCCCAGCCGTAGTCGTCGACGATCGGCATGCCGGGCGAGCCCTTGCCGGAGCCGTAGTCCGCGCCCTCCCAGCCGGTGCCGGCGGCCGCGAGGAGCGCCGCGGGGCCCGGCGCGACGCCGTCCCAGCGCAGCGACGTGTGGTGCTGGTACATGAGCGGCGCGGTCACGAGCGGGTTCTTGTTCGAGTACGTGCGCGGCGCCCACGTCCCGACGGGCCACGGGATCTTGCCGGCCATGAGGTGCAGGTCGCGCTCGGGCCAGGGCGTGACGAGCGCGTACGCGCCGTCGAGCCAGAACTCGTTCTGGGCGATCACGACCTGGGTGAACACGTCGATGTTCGACGAGGCGCTGCCCTCGACGAACAGCCGCACACGCTGCGACTCGAGCGGGGAGCCTTCGCCGTCGTAGGTCGCGAGGTCCACCGCGTGGTTGTCGTTGTGCAGCACGAGGTCCACGAGGCCGCGCACGCGCAGCTTCGGCGCCTCGTCGGCGCGTGCGTGCGCGGCGGCGAGCAGGCCGGCCGCGAGCAGCGCGGCGGCGAACGGCGGGGGAAGCAGCGGGCGGGAGGCGCGCATGTCGGGTCTCCGGGTCAGGCGGCGATCGACAGGACCGCGTCGGTGACGGGCAGGACGATCGTGAAGGTGCTGCCGTGGTTCTCGCGGCTCTCGGCGCGCAGGCGGCCGCCGTGCGCGCGCGCGATCCCGCGCGCGATCGGCAGGCCCAGCCCGAGCCCGGCCGAGTTGAACTCGAGCGTGTTCGAGGAATGGTGGTTCTCGGCGTCGCGCACGGGCGTGCCGCGCTCGAGCAGCTGCTCGAGCCGGCCGCCGGGAATGCCCACGCCGGTGTCGCGCACCTCGATGTGCACCTGCTCGCCGTCGGTGCGCGCCCACACCAGCACCTGCCCGCCGTCGGGCGTGAAGCGGATGCCGTTCTTCACCAGGTGCGCGAGGGCGTCGCGCAGCTTCGCGGCGTCGACGTTCGCGAACACGGCCCCGGGGCTCACGGCGCACTCGACGTGCACGCCGCGGCCCTTCGCCACGGCCAGCGCGTCCTCGACGGCGCCGCGCATCACGGGCTGGAGGTCCTGGTACTGGCGCTCCAGCACCAGCTCGTCGTCGCCGACCTGGGCCATGCGCGTGGCGTCCTCGGCGATGCGCGAGAGCGCCGACGTGCTGCGGCCGATGGCCTCGAGCGCCTTGCGCTGGGCGTCGCTCACCGGGCCCAGGGCGCCGCCGAAGAACAGCTCCTGGAAGCCCTGGATGACGGTGATGGGCGTGCGCAGCTCGTGCGAGGCCACGGCGAGGAACTCGCGCTTGACGCGCGCGCTCTCCTGCAGGCTCTCGACGACCTTGCGCTGCTGCGACCGCATGTCGGCGAAGCGCGCGGCCAGGTAGCCGATCTCGTCGCCGCCGCGCGGCGCGAGCGGAAAGTCGTAGTCGCCGCGCTCCATGGCCTCGGCCGCGCGCACGATGCGGTCGATGGGCGAGGTGATGCGCTGCGCGATCAGCAGCCCGGCGCCGAAGGCGAGCGCGACGGCGACCAGGCCCAGTACCAGCAGCCCCGCGTGGACGCGCCGCAGCACGGCGGTCTCGGCGCGGAGCGAACGCTGCATGACGTAGCCGTAGCGGGCGCCCGACGGCGAGTCGGGCAGCGGGCGGGCCACCGCGAGCCAGGTGTCGGCCCCGGTGCCCTGCTCGTGCACGCGGCCGGCGCCGGGGTCGTCGGTCTCGGCGGCGGCCCGCGCGGCGGCGAGCGCGGCCGCGAGGTCGGCGGCGTCCTCGAGCGTCGTGCCGGTCGCGCGCTCGTCGGCGTGGAACGTGACCTCGCTGCGCGAGAGGTCGCGCAGCTCGCGCGCGAGGCTCGCGTCGACGGCCGATCCCAGCACGAGCC
>CAZIXL010000234.1:0-5462 GCA_964542885.1 uncultured bacterium | reverse complement strand
TCGACGTCGTCGTAGTTGAGCACCAGCCGGTCGTCGAGGAAGCCGGCGCGCTCGAGCGCCTCGCGGCGGAACAGCAGGCAGGCGCCCGAGAGCACGTCCACCTTCCCGCCCTGCGCGTAGCGGGCGTCCGGGTACGTGTCGAGCAGCGTGCGCCCGAGGGACGGCACGTAGGCGGGCAGCATCGTGTGCACGAACAACGCGGTGGCGAAGCGCGGGGCGCGGCGCGCACACACCCACTGGGTCGTGCCGTCGGCGTTCAGCAACCTCGGCCCCACCGCGCCCAACTCGGGATGCGACTCCAGCTCGCGCACGAGCGCACCGAGGGCGTCGCCGACCAGGAAGGCGTCGGTGTTGAGCGCCATCACGAACCGCCCGCGGGCGACGCGCAGGCCCTGGTTGCACGCCGGCGCGTAGCCGCGGTTGGCCGGGTTGCGCACGAGTGCGACGTTCGGCCAGTGCTCCGCGAGCCACTCCGCCGAGCCGTCGGAGGAGGCGTTGTCGACGACGATCACCTCGCGCGCGAGCGACGGCGCGCTCGCGTGCGCCTCGGCCATGCAGCGTTCGAGCAGTTCGCGGGTGTTCCACGACACGACGACGATCGAGACGTCGGGCCGCGGTTCAGTCATGCCCGCCGCCGTTCGAGCCGGCCGCCGCTCCCAGCCGTGCGCGCACGGCCGCGACCACCTGGTCGACTTCGGCGCGGGTGATCGACGTGACCGCCCACAGGATCGCGACGGCCGCTCCCGCGACGCGCCAGCGCGGGTCCGGGAACGGCATCACGGCCACCGCGGACACCGCCGCGAGCGAGGTGAGCAGCAGCCGCCAGTTCTCGGCCGTGAAGTTGAAGCGGTTCGTGCGGTTCAGGTAGACGAGGTGCGACGCGAGGTGCACGGCCCACGAGATCGCGTGCCCCCAGACGGCGCCCCAGAGGCGCTGCTGGGCGGGGAACGCGAACAGCACGGCGGCGAAGGTCCCGTACTGGATCACGGCGAGCACGTTGCGCGCACGGTAGCGGCCCTGCGGCAGCAGCGGGAGCTGGACGGCGAACGAGACCGACTTCACGAGGTCGCCCACCATCTGCACCGGGAAGAGCGGCACCGCCTGCATGAACGTGTGCGAGTAGAGCACGTGCACGACCACGTCGCGCGCCAGCAGGATCAGGAGGATGCCCGCGCACGAGAACAGCACCGCGACGCGCATGGCCTGGTTCACCTCGCGGTTGATCTCGGGCACGTCACGGAGCTGGCTGATGCGCGGGAACGAATACGCGGTCATGGCGTTGAGCGGGATCGCCAGGTACTGGGTCGAGATCGCGAACAGCGCCTGGTAGTAGCCGTTGTCGCGCAGGCCGACGTCGTGGACGATCTGCGCGCGCAGCACGAACGGGAACGCGATCGTGAGGACGAACGGCAGGAAGTTCGCCGAGCCGAAGTGCCACAGTTCGCGCGCCGCCTCGCGGTCGAACTTCGCCCGGGCGATCTCGCGGCGCATCTCGGGCCCCATCGCGCTCGCCGCCGTCCAGTAGGCCACGGCCCAGCCGATGACCGCGAACGCGAACAGGTGGATCGAGGCGCCCTTGAGCTGCCACACGAGCACGAGCGGCGCGAGCGCGAACAGGCCGGCCACCGAGGTGATCACCAGCGCGCGCGAGTAGCGGCCGATGTCGAGTCCCGCCTGCAGGAACACGAGCCACGTCTGGCTCTGGACCACGAACGGGACGCCGAGGATCGGGGCGACGAGCAGGACCGTGTAGACCGGATCCGCCACCGCCCAGTGCGCGAGCGGCCTGAGGAAGACGAGGCACACGATCGTCGCCGCGACCGAGAGCCACAGGAAGAGCCGCGCCGCGGTCGCCACGAACGTCGCGAGCCGCTCCGGCTTCTCCGAGCGGTAGAGCGCGATGTAGCGCAGGGCGCCGGTCTGCAGGCCCATGGGCACGAGGCCCGAGACCGTGGTCTGCACGCCGAAGAGCTGGGCGAAGAGCCCGACACCGCTGGGCCCGAGGACCACGGCGAGCAGCTTGTTGCGCAGGACCGACACGCCGGTGTTCGCGACCGAGGACATCCCGATCAGCAGCACCGACCGCACCAGCTTCTTCAACCGGGCCTCTCCTGGGAGCGTTGGGGGGACGGCCGGGGCCGGAGCGGCCGGGCCGAACGCGCGAGACGCGCGCAGAGGATACACGCGCCCCGAAGGCGCATGCGAACCATTAGATCGGCACGAAACGGCGGTCCGTGCACGGTTTCCGGGGCTTTTCCCGCCCCGGCGTGCCGCCCTACCGGCGTCCCGCCAGCAGGTCGCGGACGGCGGTCCGCACCGCCAGCCGGATCTCGCTCGGGACCGCCTGCCTGCCGTAGTCGCGACAGGCGCCGAGCACCTCGCGCAGCGAGTCGCACGCTCCCGCGCAGGCCGGGCACGAGGCGACGTGCTCCTCCATGCGGGCGCAGACGCCGGGCGACAGCTCGGCCTCGAGGTAGCGGCTGAGCATGCGCGCGGTGTCGGGGCAGTGCTCGCCGCGCGCGGGCGCGTCGCCGCCCTTCACGAACGGCGCGAGTTTCTCGCGCAGCGTGAGCCGCGCGCGGTGCAGCCGGCTCTTCACCGCGCGCTCGCCGATGCCGAGGATCTTCGCGACCTCGGCGGCCGGCAGGCCCTCGACGTCGCGCAGCACGATGACCTCGCGATGCGCGAACGGCAGCCCGGCGATCGCGCGCTCGAGCGCCTCGCCGAGCTGGCGCCGCTCGAGCGTGCGGTGCGGCTCGGCCTCGTGCGCGGGCTGTTCGAGCAGCCCCGGCGGCGCCTCTTCGAGCGGCGCCTGGCGTGCCATGCGCTTCTTGCGACGTCCGCAGGCGCGGCGCGCGACCGTGTAGGTCCAGGTCGAGAGCGACGAATCGCCGCGAAACGTGTGGAGCGTGCGGAGCAGCGTGGCCATGACGTCCTGGGCCAGGTCCTCGGCCTCGTGCGGGTCGCGGCAGAAGCCGCGGCTGAAGCGCAGCGCGGGCTCGGTGGCCGCCCGGACCAGCTCGTTCAGGGCCTTCGCGTCCCCCTCGCGTGCGGCGGCCACGAGCTTCGCCTCGCGCGCTCGGTCGGCGGCCCGCTCGGGCGGGACGGCCCGGCCGTTTCCCTTCGGGGGCTGGACGCTCCCCGTGAACCCCTTGGCCATGGTGGAGTCTCCGGTCGGAACGGGCCGGGTTCGCTCTGGCGGGCTTCCCGGTGCGGTTGAAATCAGGGCATTTGCGCCCGCGGCAGGCGGCTGGGCAACCCGCGTGCCGGGGCGGCGAATCCTCGCCGGGGGTCACGGCTCCCACCGGCACCATGCGTACTTCCCATCCCCTTCCGCAACGGCCGGCTGCGCGAGCGGCCACGACGTTATCACAGGCGGCGATCCTCGCCTGCTGCCTGCTGCTCCCCGCCCTTTCCGGGCCGGCCTCGGCCGGGCCCTGGAACGTCGAGCGCGTGCTCGACGCCGTCCGCACGAACGACCCGTCGATCCGCGCTGCCCGCGCCGGCGGCGCCGCCGGCCGCGCCCAGGCCGCGCAGACCTGGGCCATGCTGTCGCCGCACGTGACCGCCTCGGCCGGCTTCACCCGCACCGACGACCCCGCGGTCCTGTTCTCGCAGAAGCTGTGGCAGGGCCGCTTCACGATGGCCGACTTCGCCATCGACCAGCTGAACCAGCCCGACCCGAAGAGCGCGATGCAGTGGAGCCTCACCGTCGACCAGCCGCTCTGGAACGGCGGCCGCGAGCTGACCGTGCCGGGGCTGGCGGCGCAGTACAACCGCGCCGCGACCGCGATGGAGCGCGCGGGCGTCGCCGACGAGCTGCTGGCGTCGGTCGAGGCGTTCGCGAACGCGGTCAAGGCCCGCGCCGGGGCGCACGCGGCCGACATGGGGCTGGAGGCGGCCACGTCGATGCGCGAGTCCGCGGTCGCGCGCTTCCACATGGGCCAGGTGCCCGAGCTCGACACGCTGCGCGCGACGGCCCGCCTCGGCGAGGCGCGGGTGCGCGCGCTGGGCGCGCGGCGCGGCCTCTCCGTGGCGCTCGACCACCTGTCGCGGCTCGTCGGCGCCGACGTCGCGGCCGACGACCTGGTCGAGACCACGACGTTCGCGCCCGTGCCCGACCGCGCCGAGACGGCGCGCGGCGAGCTGGCGGCGATGCGCGAGAGCGCGAAGGCGGCCACGACCGAGTCGTGGACGGCGACGCTGCGGCTGCTGCCGTCGCTCAACTCGCGCTTCGCCGTGTCGCAGTACAAGCCGTGGGACGGCGACTCGTACGAGCGCCGCTGGATGGTCGCCGTGATGGCCGAGATGCCGATCTTCGACGGCGGCCAGCGCTTCAACGAGGCCCGCGCCGCGCGCGCGAAGGCCGACGAGGCCCGCGCGAAGGCGCGGGCGCTCGAGCGCGACATGGCCACGGGCCTCGCCGCCGCGCGCGTCGAGGACGCCGTGTCGCGCGAGCGCCTCGACGCCGCCCGCGCCGGGCTGGCCGCGGCCGAGGAGGCCCTGCGCCTCGCCGGCCTGCGCTACCGCGCCGGGTTGCTGCCGATCACCGAGTACCTCGCCGCCGACGCCGAAGTCTCCGGGGCGCGTGCGGCCGAGGCCGAAGCCTCGACCGCCGTCACGCTCGCCCACTACCGACTCCTCCACGCCCAGGGAGACCTGAAATGAAGACCCTTGCCCTCCCCCTGGTCCTCGCGCTCGCCGTCCTCGCCGCCGGCTGCGCCGGGGGCCGTCACGAGAACGCGTCGTCCGGCGGCGGCCCTGCCGTTTCCGTCTCCGTGCTGCATCCCGCGGCCGACGCCGGCGACGCCCTCGTCCTGCCCGCGCGCGTGACCCCGCGCGAGGAGGTCTCGCTCACCGCCCGGCTCGCCGCGCGCCTCACCGCGCTGCCGCTGCGCGAGGGCGACCACTTCGGCGCCGGCCAGGTGCTGGCGCGCTTCGACGCGCCCGAGACGCGCGCGCAGCTCGAAGGCGCGCGCGCGGGCCTCGCCGCCGCCGCCGTCGCGCGCGACCTGGCCCGCAAGCAGGAGCAGCGCATGGATTCGCTGTACGCCCAGCACGTCGCGGCGCTGCGCGAGCTGGAGGGCGCGCAGGCCGAGCGCCGCGCCGCCGAGGCCGGCTGGGCGCAGGCGCGCGCCGCGGTCGACGGGCTCGAGAGCGGCGTCGAACTGACCGCGCCCTTCGCGGGCGTGGTCGTGCGCCGGCACGCGGACGTCGGCGCGACGGTCGGCCCGGGCCAGCCGCTGCTCGACATCCGCTCCGACGCGGTCGGCGAGGTCGCGGTGAGCGTGCCCGAGTCCGAACTGCCCCGGCTCGAGAAGGGCCGCGTGGACTACCAGGTCGGCGACGGCCCGTGGGCGCCCGCGCGCGTCCGGCGCGTGGACGGCATGACGGACTGGACGACGCGCAGCCGCGTGGCGCGCATCGTGCCCGAGAACGGCGCGGTGCTGCAGGCCGGCGCG
>CAZIXL010000233.1:0-5473 GCA_964542885.1 uncultured bacterium | reverse complement strand
AAAGTGTCCCCCCATGGACCTCTTTCTCATGGGCAGACGGGACGCCCGGCGGCCCACGGCGCCGTACGCGGCGTGCGATTCGCACGCGACCGCCGCGGCGCGCCCGGGGGAAGGCGGCGCGCGCGCGGCGCGAAGCGCCGGGGGCTCGCGCCCGCCGGGGGGATCGGGCGCGGCCGCTCGCGGCACTTCGTTCGTGGACGCGGCTGGCCGAAGCGGCGACACGACCGGAGTCGATGCCACCGCCGGGGGTCGGACCGCGCTCGTTCGCGATCCGCTCGGCAGCCGCGCCACGTCCTGCCGGAACCGGAGTGGGCCGGATCCGGGAACGTCGGTGCAGATCAAATGTCGGTCGAGGGGCGGGTCCGCCGGGCGCCCCGAGGGGGTGGGGCGCCGTGGGGTGACGGACTCACGTGAAAGTGAGTGCAAGCGGAGTGCCGCGCGCGCGCGGCGGGAGCGCGCACTCGGGCGCATGCGCAACCGCTTCGTGCAGGCTGCGCTCGCAGCGCGCCGCGCAGTCGTGTCGCAGTGTGGTGCGGCGCTCGCGGCGGGCGGCGTGGGCGCCCGCACCCGAAGCGCAGGGCCCGGCTGGGTGAGCGCGCCCGCGGCGCTCGCTCAGGCGCCGAGGTAGGCGGCCTTCACCTCGGGATTCGCGGCCAGGCTTTCGGCGCGGTCCTCGAGCACGACGCGCCCGGTCTCGAGCACGTAGCCGCGCCGGGCGATGCCGAGCGCCATGTGGGCGTTCTGCTCGACGAGCAGCACGGTGACGCCCCGGCGGTTGATCTCGACGATGTTCTGGAAGATGTCGCGCACCAGCAGGGGCGCGATGCCGAGCGAGGGCTCGTCGAGCAGGAGCACCTTCGGGCGCGACATGAGCGCGCGCGCGATCGCCAGCATCTGCTGCTCGCCGCCCGAAAGCGTGCCGGAGAGCTGGCGGCGGCGCTCGAGCAGGCGCGGGAACAGCTGGTACATCGCGTCGCGGTCCTGGCGGATGCCCGCGCGGTCCTTGCGCGTGTACGCCCCCATCTCGAGGTTGTCCTCGACCGACAGGTTCGCGAACACCAGCCGGCCCTCGGGCGCCTGCGACAGGCCGAGCGCGACCACCTGGTGGGGCGGCACGCGCGTGATGTCGCGGCCCTCGAACGTCACCCTGCCCGCGCGCGGGCGCAGGAGGCCCGAGATGGTGCGCAGCAGCGTGGTCTTGCCGGCGCCGTTCGCGCCGATGAGCGTCACGATCTCGCCCGACTCCGCGCGCATCGACACGCCCTTCAGCGCGTGGATCGCGCCGTAGTAGACGTCGAGCCCTTCGACGACCAGCTGGCTCATGCGGACGGCGTCTCCTCGCCGAGGTAGGCCTCGACGACCTTGGGGTCGCGGCGGATCTCCCCGGGCGTGCCCTCGGCGATCTTGAGGCCGTAGTCCAGCACCGCGATCCGCTCGCAGATCCCCATCACGACCTTCATGTCGTGCTCGATGAGCAGGATCGTGAGCTGGAAGCGCTGGCGGATCTCGCGGATCAGCCGCATCAGGTCCTCGCTCTCCTGCGGGTTGAGGCCCGCGGCGGGCTCGTCGAGCAGCAGCAGCTTCGGGCGCCCGGCCAGCGCGCGCGCGATCTCGAGCCGGCGCTGCTGGCCGTACGGCAGGTCGGTCGCCGGCGCGTCGGCCCACGGCGAGAGCCCCAGCACCTCGAGCATCTGGTCGGCCTGGTGCACGAGCGAGGCTTCGTCGTGCGCGAACCGCGGCGTGGCGCACAGCGCGTCCCACAACCCGGTCGTGCGGTGCGGGTGCGCCGCCACCGCCACGTTGTCGCGGCACGTCATGCGCGCGAACAGCCGGATGTTCTGGAACGTGCGCGCGATGCCGGCGCAGGCGATGCGGTTGGGCCGCACGCCGGCGATGGAGCGGCCATTGAACACGACGCGCCCGCGCGTGGGCGCGTAGACGCCGGTGATCACGTTGAACACGGTCGTCTTGCCGGCGCCGTTCGGGCCGATGAGCCCCACCAGTTCGCCCGCGCCGACGGCCAGGTCGAGCCCGGCGACGGCCTTGAGGCCGCCGAACTGCATGGTGACCTGCTCCAGCGCGAGCAGCGGCGCGCTCACGTCCGGGCCCCCGCGGGGCGGCGGCGCCCGAACAGCCCCGACAGCGACAGCTCGCGCGTGCCGAGCAGGCCCTGCGGCCGGGTGATCATGAGCACGACGAGCAGCAGCGAGTAGATCACCATCCGGTAGTCCTTCACCGGGCGCAGCACCTCGGGCAGCAGCGTGAGGATGATCGCGGCGAGCACGGAGCCCGACAGGCTGCCCATGCCGCCCAGCACGACCATGGCGATGACCTCGATGCTCTTGATGAAGGTGAACGAGTTCGGGTTGAGGTACGACAGGTAGTGCGCGAACAGGCCGCCGGCCACGCCGGCGAAGAACGCCCCGAACACGAACGCGACGACCTTGTAGCGGGTGGTGTCCACGCCCAGCGCCTCGGCGGCCACCTCGTCGTCGCGGATCGCGAACATCGCCCGGCCGTGCGTGCTGTGCGCCAGGTTGCGCGCGAGCGCGACCACCACCACCACGCCGAGGAACACCCAGAAGAAGTCGGCCCAGTGCGGGATGCCGGGCAGGCCGCGGGCGCCGCCGACGGCGTCGATGTTCAGGATGAGCACGCGGATGATCTCGCCGAAGCCGAGCGTGACGATGGCCAGGTAGTCGCCGCGCAGGCGCAGGCTGGGCAGGCCCACCAGCCAGCCGAACACGCCCGCGACGATGCCGCCCAGCACGAGCGCCACGAGCAGCAGGCCGCCCTGCGCCGCGAACGCCGGGACGCCGGCGCGCTCGAGCGCGGCCGCCGCGGGGACGCCCGCGTGCAGCGAGAACATGGCCGACGCGTACGCGCCCACCGCCATGAAGCCGGCGTGGCCGATCGAGAACTGGCCCGTGAAGCCGTTCACCAGGTTCAACGACACCGCCAGGACGATGTTGATCCCGACCAGGATGAGCACCTGGAAGACGTACGCGTTCAGCACGTGCGGCAGCCACGCGTTGAGCCCCGCGAGCGCGGCGAGCACGGCGAGGCCGATCGCGAGGCGGCGAAGCATCACACCTTCTCCGTCACCGACTTGCCGAAGATCCCGGCGGGCCGCACGAGCAGGATGAAGATGAGCAGCACGAACGCGATCGCATCGCGATAGGTGGGCGACAGGTAGCCCGTGACCAGTACCTCGGCGATGCCCATGACGAGCCCGCCCACGACCGCGCCGGGGATGTTGCCGATGCCGCCGAGCACGGCGGCCACGAACGCCTTCAGCCCGGGCATGATGCCCATGTACGGCTCGATCTTCGGGCTCTGCAGGGCCACGAGCACGCCCGCCGCGGCGGCCAGCGCGGAGCCGATCATGAACGTGAACGTGATGATCCGGTCCACCGAGATGCCCATGAGCGCCGCGGCCGTGTGGCTGTGCGACACGGCCTGCATCGCCTTGCCGACGCGCGTGTGCTGGACCAGCACGCGCAGCAGCACCATGAGCACGATCGAGACGACCAGCACGATCAGCTGCTGGTTGCTCAGCACCACGCCGAAGCCGAGCGAGAGGTTCTTCGAGACGATGACCTGCGGGAAGAACTTCGGGTCGGCGCCGAACGCCAGCACGCCGCCGTTCTCGAGGAACAGCGACACGCCGATCGCGGTGATGAGCGCGGCGAGCCGCGACGACTTGCGCACCGGCTTGTACGCCAGGCGCTCGATGAGCAGGCCGATGAACGCGCACACGATCATGCTCGCGAGCAGTACGACCAGCGCCTTGAACGGCGAGGGATCCTGGCCCGCGTGCAGGAAACGCGAGGTGTACAGCCCGATGAACGCGCCCAGCATGTAGATGTCGCCGTGCGCGAAGTTGATGAGCCGCAGGATGCCGTACACCATCGTGTAGCCCAGCGCGATCAGGGCGTACACGCTGCCCCACGTGATGCCGTTGACGAGCTGCTGCAGGAACTCCGACATGCCGTGCGTGCGGACGCCGGCCGGACCCGAGGCCGGCCGGCGTCGCCCG
The DNA here is from genome assembly GCA_964542885.1 of uncultured bacterium. Taxonomy (GTDB): domain Bacteria; phylum Eisenbacteria; class RBG-16-71-46; order RBG-16-71-46; family RBG-16-71-46; genus CAIXRL01. The sequence goes on along the minus strand of CAZIXL010000233.1, from coordinate 1,434 downwards.
ATTCCTCCGCGCCAGCGCGTACCGGTCGCGCCCGCAGGCGCGACATTCGCGCTACGGGTTGATGGTGGTGTTGTAGACCTTCTGGCCGCCCTTGACCTCGATCACCACCGCGGGCTTCGAGGCGTTGCGGTTCGCATCGAGCGTGATCGTGCCCGTCACGCCGGGGTAGTCCTTGGTGGCCGCGATCAGGTCGCGCAGCTTCGCGGTCGCCGCCTTGCGCTCCGGCGTGCCGGCCTTCGACGAGCCCAGCCCCGCGAACGTCGCCGGGTCCTCGGAGGCCAGCCGCTCCATGGAGCGGAACAGCACCTCGGCCGCGTCGTACGCGAGCCCCGCGATGGCGTCCGGATCGGAGTTGAACTGCGCCCGGTACGCCGCGAGGAAGCCCTGCAGCAGCGAGTCGGGCTTGTCGAGCGCCCAGTGGTTCGAGTAGTAGGCGCCGTTCAGGGCGTCCCCGCCGATCTCGAGCAGCTTCTCGCTCTCCCAGCCGTCGCCGCCCAGCAGCGGCACCGTGATGCCCAGCTCGCGCGCCTTGCGCGCGATGAGGCCGACCTCGGTGTAGTAGCCGGGAATGAAGATCGCGTCGGGGTGCCTGGCCTTGATCGCGGTGAGCGACGCGCTGAAGTCCTGGTCGCCCGCCTGGTAGGCCTGCTCGGCCACGATCTTGCCGCCGCCGCCCGTGAACGCGTCGGCGAAGAACTGCGCCAGCCCGACGCTGTAGTCGCTCTTCACGTCCTTGAGGATCGCGACGCGCTTGAGTCCCAGGTTCTGGAGCGCGAAGCGCGCCATGGTCTCGCCCTGGAAGTCGTCGAGGAAGCACATGCGGAAGATGTAGTCGCCCTTGCGCGTCACCTCGGGGTTCGTCGACGAGGGCGAGATCATCGGCACGCCGGCGGCCTGGCAGATCGGCGCGGCGGCGATGCTGCGGGACGAGGCGACTTCGCCGATCACGGCGACCACCTGGTCCTGGTTGATGAGCTTCTGCACCGCGGTCACGGCCTCTTCGGCGCGGCCCTGGTCGTCCTCGACCACGACGCGCACCGGCAGGCCGCCGATCCGCCCGGACGCGTGGTCGGCCAGCTGCTTCATGGCCACTTCGACGCCGGTCTTGGTCGACTGGCCGAACGTGGCGTCGCTGCCGGTCAGCGAGCCGTACTCGCCGACGACGATCTCGTCCTGCTTCGGACCGCCCGCGCAGCCGGCGGCCAGGACGGCGGCCCCGAGCGCGAGCGCAACCACCGCGCCGGACCCGATGCGGAACTTCATGACGACCTCCCTGTGCGGGGACGAAGCTCCGGCCGGCGCGTGTGCCCCGGGTCCCCCCCGGGGCGGTCGCGCGCGGCCGAACGCGTGACGGACGGATGTCGAAGGGGTGGACCGAGCGGCAAGAGGTAGCACGCTGCGGACGCGTGCGGCAAGGCGAAAGCCCTCTCGTGG
>CAZIXL010000232.1:4927-5485 GCA_964542885.1 uncultured bacterium | reverse complement strand
GGCGTCGGCGAGCATGTGCACCGCGCGCAGGCGCTGGCGCGGAGACGGCGCGCCGGGCTCGGTGCGCCGCGTGACCGACTCGTCGAGCGTCGGGATCGACAGGTGCACGAGCACGCGCGCCCGGGCCGCCGCGGCCGCCAGCACGTCGCGGTCGCGCACGACCAGCGTGCCGCGGGTGACGATGCCGAGCGGGTTGGCGCGTTCCGCGAGCACCTCGAGGCAGGCGCGCGTCAGCCGGTAGCGGCCCTCGGCCGGCTGGTACGGGTCAGTGGCGGCGCCGATGGCCACCAGGGCGCCCTTCCACGACGGGCGCTCCAGTTCGCGCCGCAGCACCTCGGCCACGTTGGTCTTCACGCGGATCGACTGCCCGTAGCGCCCGTCGGAGGGTCGCTCGGCGCGGCGCTCGAACGCGCGCACGTAGCAGAAGGCGCAGCGGTGCGCGCAGCCCATGTAGGGATTGAGCGACCACTCGAACGGCATCCCGCGAACGTGGTTCAGCGCCGATCGGCAGGGTTCCTCGCGATACTCGGGCCGGGCCATGGCCCGAGGAATAGCGCA
>CAZIXL010000232.1:0-4917 GCA_964542885.1 uncultured bacterium | reverse complement strand
GTACTGCACAAGAGTGCAGTTCGGCGAGGATCGCGCGGCCGGAGCGCCGGCCCCGGCCGCGCGAATCGCGGGTGTCGAGGGTTCGCCGCGCTACAGGGCCGGCGTGACCTCGACGTCGCGGTACTCGACCCGGCCGAGGTAACCCTGGAGCACGATCGGGCCCGGGCGACCCTCGTCGGCGTCGAGCGCGTCGCCGGTGATGCCGGGAATGGAGCGGCGGTCGATCAGCAGATCGCCGTTGAGCGAGACCGAGACGGTCCTGCCGACGAGCGTCACGTCGAGCGTGTTCCAGGCGCCGGCGATGGCGTTCGCGGCCACGTCGGGGGCGATCATGCCGTAGATGGCGCCGGTCGAGCCGGCATGGCTCGCGGGATCCTCGCGGTCGGTGAGCTGGACCTCGTACCGGCCGCGCAGGTGAACGCCGCTGTCCTGACCGGGTTGCAGCCGGAACTGCAGGTGCAGCTTGAAGTCCTGGTATTGCTCGAGCGACACGAGGTCCACGGCCGGGCGCGTGTTCGACAGGGCGCCGTCGCGCACGGTCCAGCCGGAGCGCGGGCCGACGTGGCGCGGGCGCCAGCCCGACAGCGTGCGCCCGTCGAAGATCCGCTCGGGCTTGCCCCAGCCAACGTCCCGGGCGCGCAGGACCGGCGCGCGCACGGCCGTCCAGCGCGACGGTCGCTCGCTCGGCACCCGATGGCCGAGGACCTGTTCGTAGGCGTGCTCCATGCCGGGGAATCCCGCGGGCGGGTCGATCGACCCCGAGAACCAGCGGCCGTTGAAGTCGGCGCGCCAGCGCCGACCGTCACCGGGCTCGAACTCGAGGTGCCGGCCGTCCCAGGCGACGAACGGGACGTCGGACGGGCCGCCGTAGCGCGCGACCATCCGCATGGCCAGTCCGTGGGCGTCCTCGCGGATTTCGAACCACGAGGGGTGGCGAGCGCCGTCGGGCGACGTGATGGTGACGTCCCAGCGTCCGACGATCGGGAGCGGCGTGGCGCCGCTCGTGTGGGCCGCCGGCGAAACCGCGGTCACGATCGAAGCGAGCGAAACGGCGGCGAGCCGGTGAATCCGGGCGAGTCGCGGCATGTGGGCAGTCCTCGCAGAGGCGACGGTCCGGGCGATCGGGCGACGCCTGCGCGCGAAGGTATACACCGGGGACGGCGTCGAGCGTCCTGAAAGCTGGGACGGGGCGGCGACGAGGGCCGGCGGGGGCCGCGGGTGCCCGGCGCCGGGGCTGGAAAGGCGAAGGAGCCAAGTCGCATAAGAGATATTATGTCGACCAGCCCGCAGGGCTGGCCGACATAATATCGGCCTCTCTGCGGGGTTCGGAGCGGCGCCACCGCGGGGGCCCTCCCGGCGGGCTCGCTCGCCTTTGGCTCGCTTCGCGGGGTCGCTCGCCCTTGGCTCGCTTCGCGGGGCTGGCTCGGCTTTGGCTCGCTTCGCGGGGCTGGCTCGCCCTTGGCTCGCTTCGCGGGGCTCGCTCGCCTTTGGCTCGCTTCGCGGGGCTGGCTCGGCTTTGGCTCGCTTCGTTCGATCAGTTCGGGGTGATGACCACGTTGAGGAGTTTGTCCTTCACGTGGATCACCTTCCTGATCGCGCCGGACTCGACGTACTTCTTCACCCGCTCGTCGGCGAAGGCGGCTTCCTGGACCACGGCCTGCTCGGCGCCCCTCGGCAGGTCCAGCGTCGCGCGGAGCTTGCCGTTCACCTGGATCGCCACCGTCACGGTGTCCTCGATGCAGAGGGCCGGGTCGTAGTGCGGCCAGGGTTCGTAGGCGATCGTGTCCAGGTGGCCCAGGCGGTGCCACAGCTCCTCGGCCAGGTGCGGGGCGAACGGGGCCAGGACCTTCAGGAACGGCTCGAGCAGCGCCTTCGGACGTTCCTCGAGCGGGTTCACCTCGTTCACGAAGACCATCATCTGGGCGATGGCGGTGTTGAACTTCAGGGCTTCGACGTCTTCGCCGACCTTGCGGATCGTCTGGTGCAGGACGCGCTCGGCCTGGGCGGGGATCGCGGTGTCGGTGACGGCCATGGTGCCGTCCTCGTTCACGAACAGGCGCCAGACGCGGTCCAGGAAGCGCGTGATGCCTTCCACGCTCTTGCTGCTCCACGGTTTCATCGCTTCCAGCGGGCCCATGAACATCTCGTAGATGCGCAGGGCGTCGGCGCCGTACTGGTCGATCATGTCGTTCGGGTCGACCACGTTGCCCCAACGCTTGCTCATCTTGCGGTTGTCCTCGCCCAGGATGATGCCCTGGTGGACCAGCTTCTTGAACGGCTCGGGCGTGCTCACGACGCCGATGTCGTAGAGCACCTTGTGCCAGAACCTCGCGTAGAGCAGGTGCAGGACGGCGTGCTCGGAGCCGCCGACGTAGAGGTCGACGGGCATCCAGTACTTCTCCTTCGCCGGGTCGACCATCGCCTGGTCGTTCTTCGGGTCGAGGAAGCGCAGGTAGTACCAGCACGAGCCCGCCCACTGGGGCATCGTGTTCGTCTCGCGGCGCGCGAGCCGGCCGGTGGCGGGGTCGGTGACCTGCAGCCAGTCCTTCGCGTTCGCGAGCGGGCTCTCCCCCGTCCCCGACGGCTTGAACTCGGTCACCTCGGGCAGGCGCACCGGCAGCGCTTCCTCGGGGAGCGCCTTGTGCTCGCCGTCGACCCAGACGATCGGGAACGGCTCGCCCCAGTAGCGCTGGCGCGAGAACAGCCAGTCGCGCAGCTTGTAGTTGACGGCCTTGCGGCCCGTGCCCCTGGCCTCGAGCCACGCGGTGATCTTCACCTTCGCAGCCTGCGGGTCGAGGCCGTCGATCGAAAACGTGCCGTCGGGGGTCGTGGAGTTCACGACGGTACCCTGCTCGTTGTCGACGAACGCGGCCTGCCCGACGTCGCCGCCCGAGACCACCTCGCGGATCGGCAGCCCGAACGCGCGCGCGAACTCCCAGTCGCGCTCGTCGTGGCCGGGCACGGCCATGATCGCGCCCGTGCCGTAGCCCATCAGCACGTAGTCGGCGATCCAGACCGGCAGTTTCTCGCCGTTGACCGGATTCACGGCGTGGCCGCCGGTGAAGACGCCCGTCTTGGTCTTCTCTTCCTGGCGCGCCAGCTCGCTCTTGCGCGCGGCGACCTCGCGGTAGGCGTCGACCTCGGCGCGTCGCGCGGGCGTGGTGAGCACGCCGACCAGCGGGTGCTCGGGCGCCAGCACCATGTAGGTGGCGCCGAACAGCGTGTCGGGTCGCGTCGTGAAGATGCGGACGCTGCCTTTGGCGCCGTCGAGCGCGAAGTCCACCTCGGCACCGATCGAACGGCCGATCCAGTTCTTCTGCATCTCGTAGGTGCTCGCCGGCCACTCGACCAGCTTCAGGTCCTCGAGCAGCCGGTCGGCGTACTCGGTGATCTTCAGCACCCACTGGCGCATCGGTTTGCGGATCACCTCGAAGCCGCCGACCTCGCTCCTGCCGTCGACGACCTCTTCGTTGGCCAGCACCGTGCCCAGCTCGGGGCACCAGTTGACCGGCACCTCGGCCACGTACGCGAGGCCGCGCTCGTACAGCTTGAGGAAGATCCACTGCGTCCAGCGGTAGTAGGCCGGGTCGGTCGTGTCGACCTCGCGGTCCCAGTCGTGCGAGAGGCCCGCGCGCCGCATCTGGACGCGGAAGTTGTCGATGTTCTGCTTCGTCGTGATCGACGGGTGGACGCCGGTCTTGACCGCGTACTGCTCGGCGGGCAGCCCGAACGCGTCCCAGCCCGTGCAGTGCAGGACGCTGTAGCCCTGCATGCGCTTCATGCGGCTCACGATGTCGGTGGCGGTGTAGCCCTCGAGGTGCCCGACGTGGAGTCCGGCGCCCGAGGGGTACGGGAACATGTCGAGGCAGTAGTACTTCGGCTTCGAGGGATCCTCCACGGCGCGGAAGGTCCTGTGCTCGACCCAGTACCGCTGCCAGCGGGGCTCGACTTCGGAGAACGGGTAGCGCTTGCTCATGGACCGGTCCGTGTGAAAGGTGAGCGCGCAGGATAGCGGACCCGGCCCGCGAGCGTCACGCCGGCGGCGGTTCGCCCGCGGGCCCGGCCGGCGGCACGCTCGTGCGCTCGAAGCGCACCACGCCCGACATGCGCACGACCGACTCGCGTCGCGTGCGCGGCGGGAGCCGCATGAGCAAATCCCAGAAGCCGGCGAACGGCACGCCCCGGCCGAGGCGCAGCGACTCGGTCCAGATGGAGCGGTACTCGGCCTCGCGCCAGCCGTATGGCTCGAAGAAGCGCGTGCCCTCCTCCGGGGTGAACCGGAAGGGAGCGCCGACGCGGCGCAGGCGCGCGGCCCAGGTGTTGCGCACCATCTTGAGCATGCGCGGCGAGCCGAGGTCGGCGATCCACGTGCGGAGCGAGGGGGGCGCGGCCAGGTCGCGAGCGAGGCCTGCGACGTCGGCCGGCTCGAGGTAGATGAGCAATCCTTCCGAGAGCACGACGACGTTCCGGTGGGCCGCGGCGACGGCCGCGACCAGCCGGTGGCGCGCATTGGCGTCGGCGAGGTCCGCCTTCAGGGCCTCGTAGCGGCACGCGGGCCGCGCGTCGCCGATGCCGGCGCGCTTGTATTCGAGCATCGCGGGCAGGTCCACGTCGTACCAGTGGAGCGTCTCCGGCAGGGCCAGCCGCCGCGGACGCGCATCGAGTCCCGCGGCCAGGTTCAGCACGGCGTCCGCGCCCTGTTCGTTCACGAGCCGGGTCACGATCTCGTCGATCACGCGGGTGCGCACGATCATCGGCCACGCCATGCGCGCGCCGTGCGGCATCGCGCGCACGATCGCCGCGCCGCGCTCGCCCGCGAGCCGGCGCGCGAACGGGTCGCGAAAGAGCGCGTCGGGCCGCTCGGACTCCATCGCGCGGTACGTGGCGACCCAGAGCGCGGTGTCGGAAACGTCGCGG
>CAZIXL010000231.1:0-5490 GCA_964542885.1 uncultured bacterium | reverse complement strand
CGACGTGACGGGAACGCGCCGCATCGCGAGCACGTGCCCCGAGCGGACCGGCAGGCCCATGACCGCCCAGACCCACGAGCGTTCACCCGTTCCCGCCGGCGGTGAGGCCAGGACTTCGAGCCGGCCGGCGACCTCACGCAACTGGCGCCCGGCCCCCGTTCGCGAGCGGGCGCGAGCGCCGGGGGGTCCCGCATCCACGTCGGGACGCAGCCCGCGACTCGGCGCGGGAACCCGGACGTCCTCTGCTGGAAGTTCGGGGGACCGCCACGCGCCCGCGTTGCCCAGCCTGACCATGTTCGAGTCTCCTTGCGGCACTTCGAGGCCGTGACCGCCCGACCCTCGGACGGCTCGAGGACTCCCAAGGGCACGCGTCGTTCCAACGTCGTGGGCATCCCCAACGTGTTGGCGGACAAAGGAACCCTCGCCACGAAGCCGCCGGCATGACCGCCGGAATCTCGTCGAGCGACGGAATCTCGTTCCCCGAACGACGAGACCTCGTCGACGAGGTCACGGATCCCGACGCGCAGTCGAGGCTCGCCCCGGGACCCGGGCGGCCCGCGGCGGCGGCCGGCGGCTCGCCGTTCGCCGCCGCACGGTTCGCGAAGGCCGCCGGAGCGCCGGCGAGCATCGCTCGAGGAGATTGGCGGAAGGACGAGCGTCACTTGCCCTTCGATTTCCCGCTCGATCCAGGGACCGACTGCTCCAGGTTCCGCGAGGGGCCGTCACGAGATCTTGCCGAGGTCCCCAGCGGAACCTAGTCTCGCCCGGTGAGCCCGATCACCCCTTCGCAGCACGGGGCCGCCGCGGAGCGAGCCGGAGTGATCCGGCTCGCGGTGGCGGCGGTGGTCGTCGGTGCCTGGGCCGGCCTGATCGTCTCCCTCTTTCGCCTGGCCCTGCGCTTCGCCGACGACGGGCGCGGGCGGCTCATCGCGGCCGGGCATGCGCTGCCCGCCGTTCCCGGGTTCCTGCTGGTGGTGGGCGCCATCAGCGCGTGCGCGGCGGGAGCGGCCTGGATGGTCCGCCGCTATTCGCCCTTCGCCGCCGGCAGCGGGATCCCCCAGGTCGAAGCCGCGCTGGCCCGGCAACTGCGGTTCGTTCCGCTCGCGCGCCTCGTGCTGGTCAAGTTCGTGGGCGGCGTCCTCGCGATCGGCTCGGGGCTCGCCCTGGGCCCGGAGGGTCCGAGCGTGCAGATGGGCGCGGCCAGCGCGCGCATCCTGGGCGATCGGATGAAGTGGCCCTGGGGTGACGTGCGCGCCCTGATCGCCGCGGGCGCGGGCGCGGGCCTGGCGGCGGCGTTCAACGCGCCGGTCGCCGGAGCCGTGTTCGTGCTCAAGGAACTGGAGCGGCGGTTCGAGCACCGCACGGCGGTCGCGGCGATCGGCGCCTCCTCGGCCGCTTTGCTGGTTTCGCGGCTGATGCTGGGAGGCGCCCCCCTGCTGCCGGTCGCGGGGGCGTCCGGCGCGCTGCTCGCGAACACCCCGGCCCCGCACGCGGCGGTCGCGGCATGGCCGATCCACCTGGCGCTGGGAGCGCTCGTGGGCTCGGTGGCGGCGCTCTACAACCGGCTGATCCTCGCCATCGCCGACGCCTCGGAGCGGATCGGCCCACGCTCGGGCGCCGTGCACGCCGCGCTGATCGGCGCCGCCGTCGGAATCGTCGGATGGATGGCTCCCGAGCTCATCGGGAGCGGCTCCGAGATGAGCACACGGCTGCTCGCCGGAGCGTTCGCAGCCGCGGCCCTCCCGGGCTACTTCCTCGTTCGCTACGCGCTCGGCGCCGCTTCGCACTCGGCGTTCACACCGGGGGGACTGTTCGCGCCCCTGTTGCTGCTCGGCGCGCAGCTGGGCTTCGCCTGCGGTTTGCTCGCCCGGACGGCACTCCCCGGCCTGGGCATCGACCCGCAATCGTACGCGGTGATCGGCATGGCGGCCTTCTTCGTGGGGGTGGTGAGGGCCCCGGTGACCGGGATCGCGCTCGTGATCGAGATGACCGCCGCCTTCGACTGCCTGGTCCCGATGCTGGCCGCGAGCTTCACGGCGATGCGGCTGGCGGCGACCGCGGTGTTCACGGCGATGGTGGTGGCGCAAGGGATGGGCAGTGCCCCGATCTACGACTCCCTGCGTTCGCGCATGCCCAGCATGCCGGAGGAGCGCCCCTGAATCCGCGGCGCGGCCGGGCGGGAAGCCGGCGTGGGGCGTCCGCGCGGGCGAGCAGGCGGGTGCCCGATCTCGCGGCCGTCCGGCTTCATGCCGGTGTCGGCTTCCGGCCCGGCAGCCGGTTCTTCCGGTAGGAGTTCTTCACCGCGATCTTCCCGCCGCGCAGCGTGAAGAGATCGCAGCCCCTCACCTCCACGCGCGTGCCGTCGGTCCGCGTGCCGGTGAACGTCCACTCGGACACCGCGCGATCCCCGCTCACGAAGTGCCGCGGGTTCGCCCAGTGCGCGTCCGGGAAACCGACGAACACGTCCGCGAAGCCCGCCCGCACGGCCTCTCGCCCCACGTGGCGCGTGCCCGTGACGTCGGGCCCGGCCGAGGCCTCGAACACGCAGTCGTCCGTCATGAACGTCATCAGGGCGTCGACGTCGTGGCGGTTCCACGCGTCGGCGAAGGCGTCCAGCATCTCGACGGTCGCTCGCTCGTCCATGGGTGGCTCCTCCGTGCGTTCGGGTCGTCTTCCTGCGGAATGCCGGCCTCGAAGGAGGCCATGAGACGTGATCGGGCAGGCTGCCCGGCGACGCGCGGCGGCTACTTCCGCCCGCCGGTCGTGTCGGCGAGGAACTCCTCGACCAGGTCCGCCGTCGCCTCGATCGCCCGCGGACGCGCCGGCGCGTTGATCTCGCCGAGCCAGTCGCCGTGCCCGCCCGGGAGGACCAGAAGTCGCGCCTGCTCGAGCGTGCGCGCCAGTTCGAGCGCGTGCTCGAGCGTGACGACGTCGTGGTCCCCGCACAGGACGAGCGTCGGCGCGCGAACGCCGCGCACCTGCTCTTCGGGCACGTCGGTGAACGCGTGCATGCGCTCGAGGTCGCGGTCGTGCATGCGGCGCAGCGCGGCGGTGTCGGGGTTCACGCGCAGGAACTCGGCCTTGAGCGCCCCGGGCATGCCCTCGAAGTCCGCCTTGGCCAGCATCGGCCAGAGCCAGCCCTGCGCGCCGGCGCGCGTGGTGAACGACGACGCGAAGACCAGCTTGCGTACCCGCGCCGGGTGCCGGATCGCCAGTTGCAGCGCGACGCTCGCGCCGTTGCTGAAGCCCATCACGTCGGCCTCGGCGATGCCGAGCTGCTCCAGGGCCGCGGCGACATCATCGGCGCTCTGCTCGAAAGACGACGGGCCAGGATGCGCGCCCGAGCGGCCGTGGCCCTCTTCCTCGAACGCGATGACGCGCCGGTTGCGGGCGATCAGCGGCAGGAAGCGCCCGTACGTGGCCTGGATCGTCGAGCCGCCGCCCGGCAGCAGGACGAGCGGCGTGCCGCTCGCCGCGCCGTACTGCTCGTGGTAGAGCGCGATGCCGTTGACCGTCACGTGGCCGTTCGAGGCAGGTGCCGTCACTCGTGATTCCCCCACCGCGGCCGGCGCCGCCGGAACCGCGGCCAGCAGGAGGCTCAGCAGCAGCGTTCGCATGCGCGCGGCACCATGCCGGATGGGGCGGCGGCGTGCAAACCACCGAAGCCCGTCGTGCGGTGCGCCGACGGGGCGGCCCGCGTGCCCGACTGCGGGTGGGGCGCGCGGCACGGTGATTCGCGTCCGCGACGCGTACCGCGAAGATCCTGACGCGCTCGGAGTCGGGCGAGCGGCGCTCGTCAGGGCCGGGTCGACAGGTGGCGACGGACGCGCAAACTGGGCGCATGAAAATCACGCGCAGGCAGTTCCTGAAGGCTTCGGCCGCCGCCTCGGCCGCGAGCGCGCTCCCGCTGCCCGCCCTGGGCGCGGGGCAGGCGTCGCCGCCGGCATCCCCGCTGCCCGGACTCGAAACCCCCATCGTCGGCAAGGCCGACAAGCCGCTCAACCTCCTGATCATCGGCGGCACCGGATTCACGGGCCCCGAGCAGGTCGAGTACGCGCTCGCGCGCGGGCACAAGGTCACGCTGCTCAACCGGAACAAGCGCCGGCCCGACCTGTTCAAGGGCCGTGTCGACCAGCTGGTCGGCGACCTCAACGGCGACGTCAGCGTGCTCAAGGGCCGCTCGTTCGACGCCGTGCTCGACATTCCGACGACGGCGCCGTACTGGGTGCGCAACGTCGCGCAGTACCTGAAGGGCCGGGTCGGGCAGTACGTGTTCATCTCGACGATCTCGGTCTATTCCGACAACAGCAAACCCGGCATGGACGAGACGGACGCGACGACGCCGATGCCCAAGGACGTCGATCCATATTCGCTCGACCCGGCCCTGCGCGGGAGCCAGTACTCGGCGTTCAAGACCTTCTGCGAGCGCCTGGTGCAGGAGACCTATCCAGTCTCGACCATCATTCGTCCCGGCCTCATCGTCGGCCCGCTCGATCCCTCGGACCGGTTCACGTACTGGCCGGTGCGCATCGACCGGGGCGGCGAAGTGCTGGCGCCCGGCGACCCGAACGACCGGGTCCAGTTCATCGACGCGCGCGATCTCTCGCAGTGGGCGATCCGCATGGTCGAGCAGCGCGAGGCCGGCGTCTTCAACGCCATCGGCCCGGCGGAGCCGCTCTCGATCGCCGAGATGCTCTACGGCATCAAGGCGGTGACGACCGCCGGCGCCCAGTTCACCTGGGCGGATGCCGGGTTCCTCGAGCAGCACGGGATCGAGGCGTGGAAGGACATGCCCGTCTGGATCCCGCCCCAGGGCGAATACGCCGGATTCCATTTCCGCTCGAACGCGAGGGCGGTCGCGAAGGGCCTGACGTTCCGACCTCTCGCCGCGACCGCGCTGGACACCATCGAGTGGAACAAGACGCGCACTCCGGAAGCGCGCCAGGCACTGGCCGACGGCAAGTACAACGGCCTCTCGCCCGCCCGTGAAACCGAGGCCCTCACCGCCTGGAAGGCGCGACCCCGCTAGCCGATGACTTCCCCCCGAGACCCGGACGCGCGTCTGGGCGGCCGCGTGCTGGCGGGTTTCCGGCTCGTCGTCGACGTGCGCTCCGCGGAACTCTCGTCGCTGCTGCTCTCGTTCCTCTACTTCTTCTTCGCGATGAGCGCCTGGTTCGTGCTGCGCCCGATTCGCGACGAGATCGCCGCGGCGGCCGGCGTCCGGCAGCTGCCCTGGCTCTTCCTGGGCACGCTCGGCGCGACGCTGCTCTTCAACCCGCTCTTCGGGGCGCTCGTCGTGCGCTTCCGCGCCCGCACGTTCATCGCGCTCACCTACCACTTCTTCGTCGCGAACCTGCTCGTCTTCTACCTGCTCATGCGCATGCACGGGGCGGGCGAGGGCTCGACGTTCGACGTGTGGATGGGCCGCAGCTTCTACGTGTGGACCAGCGTCTTCAATTTCTTCGTCATTTCGATCTTCTGGTCGTTCAT
>CAZIXL010000230.1:0-5497 GCA_964542885.1 uncultured bacterium | reverse complement strand
GCAGTAGCGCACGCAGCGCATGCACACGATGCAGCGGTTCGCTTCCTTCTTGACGACGGGGCCCAGGTCCTCGGACACGAACGTGCGCTTCGCCTCGTCCATGCGCGAGAAGTCGTGGCCGAACGCGAACGCGAGGTCCTGCAGCTGGCACTCGCCGCCCTGGTCGCACACCGGGCAGTCGAGCGGGTGGTTGACGAGCAGGAACTCCATGACGCCCTTGCGCGCCTTGACCGCCGTGGGCGACGTCGTGCGCACGGCCATGCCCTCGGACACCGGCGTCGTGCAGCCCGTCTGCACCTTGGGCATCCACGCGATCTCGGGGCTCCCGTCGGGGCCGAGCACCGGCTTGCGGTCCGGGCCCAGCTTCGGCGTGCCGACCTCGACGACGCAGATGCGGCATGCGCCGAGCGGCGGGAGCTTCGAGTGCGAACAGAAGATCGGCACGTGGACGTCGGCCGCGCGGGCGGCGTCGGTCACGAGCGTGCCGGCGGGAACCTCGACCGTGCGGCCGTCGATGGTGACGCGAACCAGTCCGCTCACGCCGTCACCTCCATCACCGACTGCCGGCGACGGTTCACCAGGCAGCGCTTGTGCTTGACGTGGTACTCGAACTCGTCGCGGAAGTGCTTGAGCGCGCCCTGCACCGGCATCGCGGCGGCGTCGCCGAGCGCGCAGAACGACTTGCCCAGGATGTTGTCCGCGACGTCGGCGAGCAGGTCGATGTCGGTCTCGCGGCCCTCGCCCTTCTCGAGCCGCTCGAGGATCTCGGCCATCCAGTACGTGCCCTCGCGACACGGCGTGCACTTGCCGCACGACTCGTGGCGGTAGAAGCGGATCATGTTCCAGAGCGCGTCCACGACGCAGGTCTGGTCGTCGAGCACGATCATGCCGCCGGAGCCGAGGAATGTGCCCACGGCGTTGAGCGACTCGTAGTCGAGCGGCGTGTCGAGCTGGGAGGCGGGCATCATCGGCACCGACGAGCCGCCGGGGATCACCGCCTTCACCTTCATCCCGTCGCGCATGCCGCCGCAGTACTCGGGCGACTCGATCAGCGTGCGCATGGGCAGGCCGAGCGGGATCTCGTAGTTGCCGGGGCGCTTCACGGGGCCCGAGACGCTCATGATCTTCGTGCCCGCGCTCTTCTCGGTGCCCCACTGCCGGTACCACTGGGCGCCGTGCTTGAGGATGTGCGGCACGTTCATCAGCGTCTCGACGTTGTTCACGACCGTCGGGCAGGCGTACAGGCCCTCGACCGCGGGGAACGGCGGCTTGAGGCGCGGCTGGCCGCGGAAGCCCTCGAGCGAGCTGAGCAGCGCCGTCTCCTCGCCGCAGATGTAGGCGCCGGCGCCGAGGTGCGTGTGGAGCTGGAAGCGGACGCCGCAGCCGCCCACGTTCTCGCCCAGCAGGCCCGCGGCACGGGCCTCGGCGATCGCCCGGTCCATGATCGCCTGGACGTACGCGAACTCGCCGCGGAAGTAGATGTAGCCCTGGTTCGAGCCGATCGCGTAACCCGCGAGGACCATGCCCTCGATCAGCAGGTGCGGGTTCTTCTCCATCAGCTCGCGGTCCTTGAACGTGCCGGGCTCGGACTCGTCGGCGTTGCAGACGATGTACTTCGGCTTCGGCGAGTTCTTCGGCACGAAGCTCCACTTGAGCCCGGCCGGGAAGCCGGCGCCGCCGCGGCCGCGCAGGCCCGAAGCTTTCACGATCTCGATGCACTCCTCGGGCGACTTCCTGCCCAGGACCTGCGCGAGCGCCTCGTAGCCGCCCTGCTTGCGGTACGTCTCGAGGCCGGTGAGCCCCGGGGTGTCGATGTCCTTGAACAGCAGCGGTCCGTTGCTCACTTGAGCTTCTCCAGGAGCGCGTCCACCTTCGCCTCGTCGAGGTTCTCGTGGTACTCGAGGCCGACCTGCATGCACGGCCCGCCGCCGCAGGCGGCCAGGCATTCGACGCGGCGCAGCGTGTAGCGCCCGTCGGGCGTGGTCTCCCCGTGGCCGACGCCCAGCTTCTGCTCGAGGTGCCGGAAGAGCCGGTCGGCGCCCATGAGCGAGCAGGACAGCGTCATGCAGACCTGCAGGTGGTGGCGGCCCACCGGCTGCAGGTTGAACATCGTGTAGAAGGTCGCGACGCCGAACACCTCGGGCTCGTTCAGCCCCAGCGTGCGCGCGACCAGGCGCAGCGCGGCGGGCGGCACCCAGCCCCACGTGCGCTGCGCGATCCAGAGCAGCGGCAGCACGGCGGAGCGCGCGACCGGGTAGTGCGAGATCGCCTCGTCCACCTCGGCCCGCACGTCGGCGGGCCATTCCAGCGCTGCGGGCGCCTCGACGGGCATCACGGGCGCATGACTCATCGGTCGACCTCTCCCAGCACGATGTCGATGCTCCCGATCGCCGTGATCACGTCGGCGATGAGACGGCCCTCGATCATGAGCGGCAGTGCCTGCAGGTTGATGAAGGAAGGGCTGCGGATCTTCATGCGCCACGGTCGCGGCGAGCCGTCGCTCACGAACCAGAAGCCCAGCTCGCCCTTGGGCGCCTCGACGGCCGCGTACGCCTCGCCGGCCGGCGGGAAGAACCCGTGCGCCACGATCTTGAAGTGGTGGATGAGGGCCTCCATCGAGGTCTTCACCTCCTCCTTCGGCGGCAGCACGTACTTGTGGTCGTTCACGCGGTACGGGCCCGTCACGCCCAGCTCGCGGATGCGCGCGATGGCCTGCTTCGCGATGCGCACCGACTGGCGCATCTCGGCCATGCGGACCAGGTACCGGTCGTAGGCGTCGCCCTTGCCGCGCCCCACCGGGACCTCGAAGTCGTAGGTCTCGTAGCCCGAGTAGGGCTCGTTCTTGCGCAGGTCGTACTTCACGCCCGAGCCGCGCAGAGCCGGGCCGGTGACGCCCCACGCGATCGCGTCCTTCGGGGTCAGGTAGGCGACCTCCTGCGTGCGCGCGAGCCAGATCGGGTTCTTCGTGAGCAGGTTCTCGTACTCGTCGATGTGCGCCGGCATCTCGTCGACGAACTTCTCGCAGCGCTCGAGCAGGCCCTCGGGGATGTCCATCGCCAGGCCGCCGACGCGGAAGTACGAGGCCGTCATGCGCGCCCCCGCGACCTGATCGTAGATCGACAGGACCTTCTCGCGCTCGCGCCACGAATACCAGAACACCGTCAGCGCGCCGATGTCGATCGCGTGTGTGCCGACCCACACGCAATGCGAGCTGATGCGCGTGAGCTCGGTCAGCAGCACGCGGATCGCCTGCACGCGCGCGGGTGGCTCGATGCCCAGCAGCTTCTCGGCCGCGAGGCAGAACGCCAGGTTGTTCGAGAGCGGCGAGATGTAGTCCATCCGGTCCGTCTGGGGGATGGACTGCGTGTACGTCTTGTACTCGGCCTGCTTCTCCATGCCCGTGTGCAGGTAGCCGCAGATGGGCTTCGCCCTGACGATCGTCTCGCCGTCCAGCTCGAGGGCCACCCGCAGCACGCCGTGCGTCGACGGGTGCTGGGGGCCCATGTTCAGCGTCATGGTCTCATTGCGCACGGTACTTGACCTTCCTGGGCGCGAGCTTCTTGAGCGCCGGGTCGGGCTTGGTGCGGTTCGGCGAGTTGTGCGTGAACGCGACTTCCTCGTAGCCGAGCGGCGAGTCCTTGCGCAGCGGCCAGCCCACCCAGTCCTCGGGCAGCAGGATGCGCGTGAGGTCCGGGTGCCCGGTGAACTCGATACCGTAGAAGTCGTAGGTCTCGCGCTCGTGCCAGTTCGCGGTCGGCCACACGCCGGTCACGCTCGGCACGCGCGGGTTGTCCTCGGGCAGCCGCACCTTGAGCGTGAACCGCGCCGCGTTCGACAGCGACAGCAGGTTGTACACGGTCTCGAAGCGCGGCACGCGCGGGAGCCAGTCCACGCCGCCCATCCAGGGCAGCATCGCGAAGTCCAGCTCGGGATCGTCGCGCAGGAAGGTGCACACCTCGACCAGCGAATCGGCGGGCACCACGAGCGTGTGGTCGCGCAGCGCGGGTCCCTCGAGGCGCTCGAACGCGACGTTCGGAAAGCGCTCGCGCAGCCGCTGCTCGACGCGCTCCGGGTTCAACGCCATCACGCCGCTCCCTTCCGGCGCTTGCTCGGGAAGGGTCCCAGCTCGGGCTTCGAGGCCAGGATCTTCTCCTGCAGCTTCAGGATGCCGTAGATGAGGCCCTCGGGCCGCGGCGGGCAGCCGGGCACGTACACGTCGACCGGCACGACCTTGTCCACGCCCTGGAGGATCGCGTAGTTGTTGAAGATGCCGCCGCACGAGCTGCACGCGCCCATCGCGATGACCCACTTGGGCTCGGTCATCTGGTCGTAGAGCTGGCGCACGACGGGCGCCATCTTGATGGACACGCGGCCGGCCACGATCATCAGGTCGGCCTGGCGCGGCGAGCCGCGGTAGACCTCGGCGCCGAAGCGCGAGATGTCGAAGCGCGGGCCGGCGATGGCCATCATCTCGATCGCGCAGCAGGCGAGGCCGAAGCTCAGCGGCCAGATCGAGTTCGCGCGCGACTGGTTCACGGCCCAGTGCACCATCGACTCGAGCTTCGTGAACAGCAGGCCCTTCTCGACTTCCTCGCGGAGGTTTTCCTCCTCGGTGCGGGGAACGACGAGTCCCGAGGCGGGGGCCTCGGGAGGCGCGGGCGACAGCGGGCGGTAGGGGTTCGTCCCCTTGGGATCAGCCATGGGACACCTCGGCGGCGTGGAGGGAGGTCGTACGACCGCGGAGGTTCATCGTCAGTCCCATTCGAGGGCCCGCTTCCGCAGCAGGTAGAAGTACCCGGCGAGCAGGATGGCGATGAACAGGACCATCTCGATCACTCCGTACAACCCCAACGAGTGGAACGAGACGGCCCACGGGTAGAGGAACACGGCCTCGATGTCGAACAGGATGAAGAGCAGCGCGACGAGGTAGAACTTCACGGAGAAGCGGCCGCGGGCGTTGCCCACGGGCTCGACGCCGCACTCGTAGGGGCTCTCCTTCACTGCGTTCGTGTGCCGGGGGACGATGAACGTCGAGAGTCCGATCGTCACGGCACCGAACCCGAGGCCGACGACGACGAACAGCAGAACGGGCAGATAGGACAGCATCGGAGTCCGTTTCCTTCGCGAGGGGGGCGCGCCATGCGCCCAACCGGGCACCCTATTCGCGGGTCAGCGGGGCGTCAAGCGACGCCCCGCTCCCACGCACTCACTTCGCGCTGCGAATCGCTTCGGTGAGCGCCGGCACGACTTCGAACAGGTCGCCGACGACGCCGTAGTCCGCGACCTTGAAGATGGGCGCGTCCGCATCCTTGTTGATCGCGACGATGCAACGCGACGACGTCATGCCGGCGAGGTGCTGGATCGCGCCGCTGATGCCCACCGCGACGTAGAGCTTCGGCGAGACCGTCTGGCCGCTGGGCCCCACCGGCTCGCCGTGCGGCCGCCTGCCGGCGCCCACGACCGCGCGCGAAGCCCCGACCGCGCCACCGAGCGCATC
>CAZIXL010000229.1:0-5501 GCA_964542885.1 uncultured bacterium | reverse complement strand
CGCGCCCCGCCCCACTGCCCCCGCCCCGCGGGCCCGTCCGGCGCCCCCCCCGGGCGCCGAAACGGCCCCGCGCCGATGCTTCGGCGCGGGCCCGTCGTCCTGGCGCCGCCGGCCGCGAACTACCGGCCGTCGCCGTCCAGCAGGTCGCCGAGGCCGCCCAGGATCGAGCCCTCGCCCACGCGCCGGCCGCCGGTCTGCGGCGCGGCGGCGTAGATGCGGCTCGCGAGGCGCGAGAACGGCAGCGACTGCAGCCACACCTTGCCGGGCCCGCGCAGCGTCGCGAAGAACAGGCCCTCGCCGCCGAACAGCACGGTCTTGATGCCGCCGGCGAGCTGGATGTCGTAGTCGACGGTCGGCTGCATCGCGACGATGCAGCCCGTGTCGACGCGCAGCACCTGGCCGGAGACGAGCGTGATCTCTTCCAGCGTTCCGCCCGCGTGCACGAAGCACCAGCCGTCGCCGGTGAGCCGTTCGAGGATGAAGCCTTCGCCGCCGAACAGCCCGGCGCCGAAGCGCTTCGTGAACGCGATGCCCAGGCTCACGCCCTTGGCGGCGCACAGGAACGAGTCCTTCTGCGCCAGGATCTCGCCGCCCAGCTCCTTCAGGTGCAGCGGCACGATCTTGCCGGGATAGGGCGCCGCGAACGCGGCCTTGCGCTTCCCCTGGCCCTGGTTCTGGAACACGGTCATGAACAGCGACTCGCCCGTGAGCAGGCGCTTGCCCGCGCCGAGCAGCGCGCCCATGAAGCCGCCCTGCTGCTGCGAGCCGTCGCCGAAGATCGTCTGCATCTGGATGCCGTCCTCGATGTACATCATCGCGCCGGCTTCGCCGATCACGGCCTCGCTCGGATCCAGCTCGACCTTCACGAACTGCATGTCGTCGCCGAGGATCTCGTAGTCCACTTCGTGCATGGTGGCCATCGACGTCGTTCCCCCTTCTGGCTGGACTCGCCGGGCGCGCGTCGCCCGTGTCGGTGTGTGGGTGGGTCGAAATTACGTCCGTCCGGCGCGCGATGTTGCGGCGTGCCCGTGCGGCCGCTCAGTCCAGGTGCAGCAGCCCGTGCTCGCGCAGCAGCGCCTCGAAGCGGTCGAGCGCCTGCAGCTCCTCGGGACCGAAGCGGTAGTTGAAGCGGCGCAGGTAGCCCTCGACCTCGTCGGCGCTCCAGCCCGGGCCCGTCTCGCGGCGCGCCACGTCGGGCAGCGAGGCGAGGCCCGCGGCGAGCGACGTCTCGACGAACGCGCGCAGGTCGGCCTTGGTCGCGTCCTCGAGCGAGGCGCGCACGGCCCACACCGCGTAGACGAACGGCAGCCCCGTCCACTCGAGCCAGTCCGCGCCCAGGTCGAGCGTGTGCACGAACCCTTCGGGCGGACGTTTGCGCGTGCGCATCGCCTGGTCGCCGATCAGCAGGAGCGCGTCGGCCTGCGAAGGTTCCAGCCCGCGCACGAGGCGCGTCGACTGGAAGCCGCGCCGCACGCCGAGCAGCAGCCGCAGCAGCCGGATCGACGTCGACGTCTCGGGCGTCACCGAGATCAGCGCGCCCTCGAGCGCGGCCGCGGGCCGGCGCGAGAACAGCAGCACCGACTGCACGGCGCCGCGCGCCGAGACACCCATGGGCGCGAGCAGCTCGAACGCGGGCTTGAGCCGCAGGTAGTCGCCCGCGGCCATGATGCCCAGATCGACGGTGCCCGCCTCGGCCTCGCGCCCGAGGTCGCGCGGCACCAGGTTGCGCACGGCGAACGGCGCGTCGCCCCACAGTGCATAGAAAGGAGCGGTGTTCGCGTAGGGAATGCGCGCGGCGACGGTGGTCGTGATGGGTCGTGACGTGCTCATGGCGGCGCCTACGTTACACGCGCCCCCGGGGAGCGTCGAGCACGGTGCGGCCGCGCGGGGCGCGGCCGGGAACGGCTTCGCACGTGGGCGGAGCCGGTCCCGGCGGGACGCCCGCCTCACCGGTGCAGCACGATCCTCGCCGTGCGCGCCGCGCCGCCCGCCTCGAGCCGCGCGAAGTAGACGCCGGACGGCGCCGCCCGGTCGGCCCGCCAGTCGAGCGCGTGCCAGCCGGCGGCGCGCGGGCCGTCGGCGAGCACCGCGACCTGCCGGCCCGCCACGTCGTAGATCGCGAGCCGCACGTGCGCGGGCGCGGCCAGAGCGAAGCGCAGCGCCACCTCGCCGCGCGCGGGATTCGGGAAGGGCGGCGCGAGCAGCGCCGTGGCCGGCGCGGCGGGATCGCGCACCCCCGCGACCGGCCCGCACGTCGAGAGCGGGACCGCGGTCACGATGCGCACCTCGTCGAGCTCCGATGCGGCGGACGCCGTGACGGTCACCGTGCGGCGGTCGGCCGAGATCTCGACCGTGTCGCCGGCGGCCAGCTCGAGCCCGCGCGCGGGATCGCCGAGCGCGTAGCCGACGCCGGGCTTGCGCAGCAGCGGCTGCGAGGCGTCGAGGCCCGCGGTCGTCACGATAACGCCGAGCACGTTGGTGTCGAACGTCACCGATCCGCGCGCGTAGGCCGCGCCCGCGCCCGGCGGGTCGAGGTGCACGACGTGCGAGTTGAGCCAGGTGCCGGGCCCGAGCATCGCGGGCGTGAACGCCGGCGTGTCGGCCACGGCCCCGGGCTCCGACACCTCGAGCCGCACGGTGTCACCCGCCGCGAGCTGCATGCCGCCGCGCTCCTTGAACACCGCCAGCGTGTCGGCGCTTTCGGCCGCGCCATCTTCGGGCGAGCGCGGGTAGCCGGCGACGCGCAGCGCACCCGACGTGGCGATCGGGCCAGCGGCGATGCCGACTTCGAAGTCGGGCGAGATCGTTCCGGGCCCGGCCGGCGTGGTGCCGCCCGCGCCGCCCTCCACGCGCAGCTGCGAAGTGGAGAAGCCGTCCCAGCACAGGCTGTGGATCGCGATCCGGCCGCCGCCCCCGCCGCCGCCGCCGTTGATTCCGGGGCCGCCGCCCGCGTCGATCGTGCCCGTGCCGCTGATCACGCCCGCCGTGACGCGAATGCTGCCGCCCGAACCGCCGCCCGGCTGGTAGCCGGGCGTGATCGTCGTCGCGCTGTCGCCGCGCGCGCTCAGCCGGCCGTCCACGCGGATCTCGCCCGCGACGTCGAGCTGCAGGATGCCGCCGCCGGTCGCCTTCGAGACGCCCGACACGCCGCCGCCGCTGCCGAACGTGTCGGGGAAGATCGGATCGCCGTACGCCGGCTTGCTCGCGCCGGCGGAATACCCGCCGCGGCCGCCGTGGCTGCCGCCCGAAGCGGGCGAGCCGATGATGCCGGCGCCCGGCCCGCCGCCGATCACGTACCCGCGCCCGTCCACCGACAGCGCGGCGCCGGGCCGGATGTGCACGTCGCCCTGCACGGTGAGGTGCATGCGGCGCAGCGCGCCGATGCCCATCTGCCCCGCGTCGCGCACTTCGAGCGTGCCGGCGAGCACCGTTTCGCTGTCGGGCAGCTCGGTGCGCGCGAGCGTCCAGCGGTCGCCGTTCGCGACGAGCAGCTCGCCGAGCGGCGCACCGGCCGCGCGCGTCCAGATCGTCCCCGCTGCGCCGCCGCGGCCCGCCACGCTCGCGGGCGCGCCGCACGCGCGCAGTTCGCCCGTGAACGTGTTCGTGCCGTACTCGATCGCGATGCGCCCGCCCCCGCCGCCGGCGCCGTCGTTCAGCCCGCGAGCGCCGCTCGCGTCCACGAGGCCGGTGCCGGCGAGCGACGCGGCGGTCACGCGCACGCTGCCGCCCGAGCTCCCGCCGGGCGAATAGGTGGGCGTGAGCGTCGTGGCCGTGTCGCCGCGCGCGCTCAGTTCGCCGTCCAGCTGCAGCGCTCCGTTCACGGTCAAGCGCAGTGCGCCGCCTCCGCTGGATTGTGAGACGCCGGAGATGCCCCCGCCGCTGCCGAGTCCCGCCGGCGCCGCGAAGTCGCCGTAGGTCGGGCCGCTCGGGCGGTCCGCGTCGCCGCCGCGGCCGCCGAAGCTGCCGCCGCCCGCGGGCGTGCCGATGCCGCCCGCGCCCGGGCCCTGGCCGATCGGGAATCCGAGGCCGTCCATCGAGATCGCCGAACCGGCCGCGATCGTGGCGTCGCCGGCCACCGTCAGGTCGAGCGTCCTCAATGCGGCCACGCCCATGACGCCGGCATCGCGCACGACGAGGTCGCCCGCGACGACGGTGATCGAGTCGGGCACGTCGGTGCGCGCGGTGCTCGCCATGCCGCCGTTCGAAACGAGCAGCTCGCCCAGCGCCGCGCCGTGCGCGCACCGCCAGATCGTGCCGGCCGCGCCGCCGTGGCCCGCGAGCGTCGAGGTGCCGCCGATCGCCGCGATCGCGCCCGTGAACGCGTCGGCGCCGTACGCGATCGCGATCCGGCCGCCACCGCCGCCACTGCCCTGGCCGTAACCCTTGCCGCCGTTCGCCGAGATCGTGCCCGCGCCTTCGAGCGTGCCGGCGTCCAGGTACATGCTGCCGCCCGCTCCGCCGCCCGGTGAATACGCGGGCGTGAGCGTCGAGGCCGTGTCGCCGTCCGCGGACAGCGTGCCGTCCACGCGCAGCATGCCGCCGACCGCGAGCCGCAGCGCGCCACCGCCACGTCCCGCTGAGACACCACTGATGCTCCCGCCGCTGCCCGGCGTCGTCGGCGCGGTGAGCGAACCGCAGGTCGGCCCGCTCGCCCGGCCCGCCGACAGTCCGCCGCGACCGCCGTGACTGCCACCCGGCGCGGGCGTGCTGCCGCCCGCCGAGCCGGGACCGCTGCCGAGCGGGTAGCCGCGGCCGTTCATCGACACGCGGCTGCCGGCGTCGATCGTGACGTCGCCGGTGATCGTGAGCCGCAGCGAATCGAGCGCGGGCGAGACGACCAGGCCGTTCGCGGTCACGCGCAGGCTCGCGAACGCGTGCTCGCCGGCGATCACGAGCGTCGTGCCGCTCACGGTCACGTCGCACCCCTCGTACGTGAGCTCGGCGGCGCGGATCGAGTCGGGCGTCGTGAACGTCACGCTGCAGGGCGCGGCGGCCGAGGGGGCGGCGGCGGCCAGCACGGCGATGGCGAATGCGACGGGGGCCCGGGACGGGCCGCGAGGAGGCAGGAACGGGCTCATGCCCGGGGTTGTTTGGCGGGCCCCGGGAACCTCCCGCGCGTTCCGGCGCCCGGGCCGCCCGGGCCGGACCTACGTCTCCCTCGCCAGCTCCTCGAGGAACGCGTCGCCGTAGCGCTCGAGCTTGGCCGGGCCCACGCCGGGCACCTCGAGCAGCTCGTCGCGCGTGCGCGGCACCCGCGCGGCCATCCCGCGCAGCACCGCGTCGCTAAAGACGATGTAGGCGGGCACGCCCTCGGCGTCGGCGAGCCGGCGGCGCAGGACGCGCAGGCGCTGGAACAGCGCCTCGTCGCCGGCGGGCTCGGGCGCGCCGAACACGGCTTCGAGCGTGTTGCGGCCGCCGGCGGCCGTCGTCCCGCCGCGCGCGCCGCGCGGCGCGGCCCCGACGAGGGCGGCGCCCGTGATGCCGCGGCAGGGGTCGCACGA
>CAZIXL010000228.1:0-5553 GCA_964542885.1 uncultured bacterium | reverse complement strand
GCGGCGAACAGCAGGAAGATCGAGGCGCGATTCGGCATGGCCACCTCCGAAGGAAGGGTTCGGGACTCACGACGGACGCCGCGGGCCGTGGCCCCGCGGTGGAAAGGCAGGCGCGTCAACGGACGACCACCACCTTGTGCAGGCCCTGCTCACGGTCGGTGTCGAGCCGCAGGAAGTAGACGCCGCCCGGCAGCGGGCGGCCCCCTTCGTCGACGGCGCTCCACGCGCGCTCCTGGTGCCCGGCCGGGACGAGGCCGAAGTCCCAGCGATGCACCGCGCGGCCGGAGACGTCGAAGAGCGAGAGCGCGACGCGCGCGGCGCGCGGCAGGTCGAACGCCACGCGCGAACGCGACCGGACGGGGTTCGGCCAGGCCGGGAAGAAGTGGAAGGCGAGCGCCGGCGGCGGGGTCTCGTCGACGCCGACCGAGGAAGCCGCGCCCCCGGTCCAGAACCCGCCGCGCAGCGTGAACGGTCCGTAGGCGAGCGTGCCCGCATCGGGCTGGCCGATCGTGCCGCCGAGCGTGTAGCCGCCGGCGGTCGAGAACGCCACGCCGCCGCCGTCGATCGAATGCCAGGTGAGGAGGTCGTAGGCAGGAGAGACTGCGGCGTGCGCGAGCACGCCGACGGCCGTCACCAGCGCGAGCGTGGCTGCACGCGCGCGGCTCATCGCGGACCCACCGCGATGAAGTAGAAGTCCGCGTCGGCGGCCGTGCCCGAACCGTTGACGATGCGCACCACCGCGGTGATGTGCGTCGGCGTGTTGAGCATGGCGAAGCGCGCCACCGAGCCGTTCGATTCGGCCGAGGCGGTGACGACCGGCCACTGGCCCGACGGGAAGTAGGGACTGAAGGTGATGTTGTAGACGCCGGTCCCCGCGCGCACCGACGTGAACCCGGTACCGAAGACGGCGGTTCCGGCGGCGTTCACCTTGCCGCGGATGATCCGCAGGTTCTCGGGGCCGGCGGGAGCGTAGTACTCGCCCGCGGCGCCGAGCCGGATGTCGCCGCGCACCTCGAGCTTCGAGGCGGGTGTGGACGTGCCGATCCCGACGTTGCCGCCCGAGTCGACGCGCAGCCGCTCGCCCGTGGCCCAGAGGACGATGTCCCCGCCGGGCCGGGCGTTGGCGAGCGTCATGTCGGGACTGCCGGCGGTGCCATAACCCATCCAGCCGGTCTCGCTCGTCGAGTTCTGGAAGGAGATGTACCCCGACTGCTGCGAGGGGCTCGCGGTGTCCTCGAAGGTCAGGGCGGGCTGCAGCGCCCTGACGTGAAGGGCGTGATTCGGGAGCGACGTCCCGATGCCGACCTTGCCGGAGTCGAAATGGATGTCGGACCCGCTCGTCTGCCAGGGCCCGAGCGCGTACGGCGCGCCCGTGATCGCCTGCCGCGGCCCCAGCACCGTGGACACGCCACAGCTGGAGTCGGTGCACACCGCGACCTGCAGCCAGCGGGCCTCGCCGTTGAAGGCCTCAGGGCCGAACTCGTCGTTCGCGTTGAGCGCGACCGAGAAGACGCCGCCCGAGACCGGGACGTTGGCCATGACCTGCGCGGCGCCGACCGGCGTCCCGCCGCTCGGCGGATCGCCGGTGCCGGGGGCGTCCCACAGGCTGAAGCGCAGCGAGACCGTGCCGTCGACCGGCACGCCGCCCTGGCGGAGCTGGCCCTGGTAGGTGAACGCATGCCCGAGCGGTGCGGCCGGCGCGGGCCCGGGCCGCACGAGGAGCAGTGCGGCGAGGAGCAGAAGGAGCGGGTTGCGGTTCGGCACGGCCACCTCCAGGAAAAGGGCTCACGGTCCACTGCGCGTCCGACGGGGCCGATTCGGTCGCGGGCCTGCGCTCGACCTCGCCCCGTCGCGCCTACGTGCGTCGATTGCCCGGAGGAGGTGACAAGGCCCGACGCGACCCCGACGAGATCCCCACTCCCGATTCCCGGAGCCCCGCGCATTCCCTGTCACCTACCCGCCCGTTCCGGCGCACGTCGTGCGAAAGACATGGTGGCGGCCCGGCACAGCCCCTAGATTCCCCGGGCTTCGCACCGACCACGGGGGGAGGGTCATGGCCGACGATCGCTGGTCCAGGCTGCGCGAGGTGTTCGAGCAGGTCCGCGAGTTGCCCGCCGGCGAGCGGCGCGCGGCGCTCGATCGCGAACTTGCCGGCGAAGCCGACCTGCGACTCGAGGTCGAAGCGCTGCTCCAGGCCCACGACGCCGCCTCGGGCTTCCTCGCCGATCGCCCGGCGCCCGGGATCGGGACGTCGATCGGCCCCTTCCGGCTGATCGAGCCGATCGGCGAGGGCGGCTTCGCGGTCGTCTACCTCGCCGAGCAGGTCGTGCCGATGCGCCGCCGCGTGGCGCTCAAGCTCATCAAGCCCGGCATGGACTCGAAGCAGGTCATCGCGCGCTTCGAAGCCGAGCGCCAGGCGCTGGCGCTCATGGACCATCCCGGCATCGCCCAGGTCTTCGACGCCGGCGAGACCGAGGCCGGGCGGCCCTACTTCGCGATGGAGCACGTGCCGGGCGTGCCGATCACGACCTTCGCGGACGCCGGGCAGCTGCCCTTGCGCGAGCGGTTGCTGCTGTTCCTGCAGGCCTGCGATGCGATCCAGCATGCGCACCAGAAGGGCGTGATCCATCGCGACATCAAGCCGTCGAACGTCCTCGTCGCGCGCCGCGACGGTGCGCCGGCGCTCAAGGTGATCGACTTCGGGATCGCCAAGGCCACGGGCGAGACGTCGCTGGGCGGGGCGACGGCCACGCGCGAGGGCACGATCGTCGGCACGGCCGGCTACATGAGTCCCGAGCAGCTCGGCGCGATCCGCGCCCCGGTCGACACGCGCTCGGACCTCTGGTCGCTCGGCGTGCTGCTGTACGAGCTGCTCGCGGGCGACCTGCCGTTCGACCGCGAGCGGCTGCGGAACGCCTCGTGGCCCGACGCCATGCAGATGATCCTCGCCGATCCGCCCACGCCGGCCGAGCGCGCGGCGCGCGCCGACACGAAGGAGACCGCGGGCCGGCGGTCGACCGATGCGCGGACGCTCCTGCGCGCCCTGCGCGGCGAGCTCGAGTGGATCACGCTCCGGGCGATGGAGCGCGAGCCCGACCGGCGCTACGCCTCGGTCTCCGAACTGGCCGCCGACATCCGCCGCTACCTCGCCGACGAGCCGGTTTCGGCGGCCGCGCCGGGGGCGGCGTACCGGCTGGCCAAGTTCGCGCGCCGGCACCGGGTCGGCGTGGCCGCCGCAGGCCTGGTGCTCCTCGCGGTGCTGGGCGGCGGCATCGCCGCCGGCATCGGCTTCGGACGCGCCGTGAACGCCGAGCGCGCCGCACGCCGCGAGGCCGAGTCGGCGAAGCAGGCCGCGGAGTTCATGGTGGGGCTCTTCCACGGCTCGAGCCCGAGCGAGGATCACGACACGCTCACGGTGCGCGCGCTGCTCGACCGCGGCGCCGAGCGGATCGCGAACGATCCGCCGGCGGATCCGCTCGTGCGCGCGCGCCTGCTCGGCGCGATCAGCGACTCGTACCTGAACCTCGGCGAGGTCGGCGCCGGGATGCGCGCCGCGCGTGCGGCCCTGGCCGTGGCCGACTCCGCGCGGCCGCGCGACGGCGTGGAGGTGGCGCGCTACCTCGACAAGCTGGCGAACGGGTTCAGCATGTCGGGCGCGCCCGACAGCATCCCGCCGCTGGTCGACCGCGCGATCGCGCTGCTCGCGGCGGCACCCGGCCGCGATCCCGGGCTGCTCGCCTCGTGCTACTACCGCAAAGGGCGCCTGCGCATGACGGCCGGTGCCGTCGACGAGGCCGACTCGCTGATCGGGTTGTCGCTCGCCACCGCGGCGATGCTGGCCACGCCCGACGCGAGCCTGCTCGCCCGCATCCACGGCACGCGGGCGACGCTCGCCGCGTGGCGGTCCCGCTACGACGACGCGGTGGCGGAGGACCGGACCGCGCTCGCGTACTCGATCGCGGCGAGCGAGCCCATGCGAACGGCCGGGATCCACTCCTCGCTGGCGTCCGAGTTCCTCGGGCTCGGGCGGACCGACTCGGCGCTCGTCCACGCGCAGGCGGGCGTGGACATGGCGCGGCGGCTGTACGCGCCGGATCACGCCTCGCTCGCGGTCGCGCTCGGCGGCCTCGCCTCGGTGCGGGAACAGCTCGGCCAGTACCCCGAGGCGATCGCCGCGCAGGAGGAGGCCGTGCGCATCGTGCGGGGCAAGGGTGCGCCCGACGAGAACCTCGCGTACGAAGTGGCGGTGTTGGGCGGCATCCACGGGACGGCGGGCCACCTCGATCCGGCGATCCGCTACACGACCGAGGCCCTCGCGATCTACCGGGCCCGTCTCGGCGCGGGCCACATCCGCGTCGGCGAGACGATGACCAACCTCGCGGGCTACCACCACCAGTTGTGGCACCTCGCGACGGCCGACTCGCTCTACCGCGGCGCCATCGCGATCCTGGAGGCGATCCACGACCAGAGCCTGCTGTCGCCGGTCGCGCGGCTCTACCACGGCAACCTCTGCCTGGACCTCGGGCGTCTGGCGGAGGCCGACAGCCTGTTCGCGCGCTCGTGGGCCGGGCTGGATTCGACGAACGAATCGCTGCGCGGGTTCTGCGGCGAGAACCGGATCGCCCTCGCGCGCCTGCGGGCGAGGCAGGGCCGGGGTGCCGAAGCCGAGTCGCTCGCGGCGGCCGGGTTTCGGCTGTGCCGCGGCGAGCTGGCCGAGAACGATCCGCAACTTCTCGATCCGTGGCTCTGCCTGGCCGAAGTGCGCTGGATGGGCGGCCGCACGGCGGAGGCGATCGCGATGCTCGGGCGGGCCGCGCGCTGCGGCGCCACGGACGGGGACGTCGCGCGCTACCCGCAACTCGTCGCTCTGCGCAAACGCCCCGACTATCCCTTCGTCAGCTCGCCGTAGAGCCAGGCGCGGGCGAACGCCCAGTCGCGGAGCACCGTGCGCGCCGAGGCCTCGAGCACTTCCGCCACTTCCTCGACACTCAGCCCGGCGTAGAAGCGCAGCCGCACGACCTGCGCGACCCGCGCGTCCTGCTGCGACAGCCGTTCGATGGCGTCGTCGAGCGCGAGCACCGTCTCCGGATCGTCGTCGTCCGCCAGGGCGGCCACCTCGGCGAGATCGAGCGACAGCTTGTGCGCCGGCCGCCCGTCCGCGTCGCCGCCGCGCTTCCGCCGGCCGCGTGCCCGGGCGCGATCGATCAGGATGCGCCGCATCGCCTCGGCGGCGGCCGCGAAGAACTGGCCCCGGCTCTCCCAACGATGTCCGTCCGCGGAGCGCAGGCGCATGTACGCCTCGTGCACGAGTTCGGTCGACTGGAGCGTGACGTTGGCCCGCTCGCCGCGCAGGCGCGCGTGGGCGATCGCTCGGAGCTCGTCGTAGACCTGCCGGAAATAGGTGTCCGAGCCCGCGCGCGGCGGGCCGGGCTCGGGCGCGCCGCCGGGGCGGCCGGAGGAAGGCGGGTCGGGGATCGTCACGCGGCGAAGCTAGCGAAGCGGCCGGGGGGGCACAATCGCCCATTCGGCGGCGGCGGGCGCGCCCGGCGCGAG
>CAZIXL010000227.1:0-5562 GCA_964542885.1 uncultured bacterium | reverse complement strand
CCTGCAGCGTGCAGCGCTCCCGCGTGGGTCCTGCAAGCAGCTCGCCGCCTTCCCACTGCGGCGCGCCTTCGCGCCCGCGCCATTCCCACTGCAGCCGGAAATGCGTGTCGTGCGGCACGTCGAACGCGATCGTCGAACGCTGGCCCGGCTCGATCGCGTCGCGGGCCTCGCCCTTGCCAGCGACCGTGAGCCGCACGCGCACCATGGGCGTCGCGGACGCGTTCACGATGACGGCTTCGGAGCGTGTGTCGGTCCGGAACAGCGTGTCGCGGTGGTTCCAGCCGTACCACGCCACCGCCGCGATCACCGCGAGGAAGAACAGTCGCTTCATGGGGCCTCCCTGCCGCCGAGCGATCCGGCGTCGCCGCACCTTAGACCGCTCGCTTCTCCGGCCGCCACTGCAATCCGGCGCGTGCGACGCGCGCCGCGCGGCTGTGCGCGAGGCGGTCCCGCGGCTGCCGCGCCCCGGCCGCACGCGGGAGGACCGCTTCAGTCCGTCCCGGGTCCCTCGCCGCGCAGTCCCTTGGCCTCCTCGCTCACGCGGACCTCGGCGCCGGTCTCGGGAAGCCGGCGGAACGCGAGCCAGAACGTGAGGGCGGCGGTGAAGTAGAGCCCCGCGGTGATGTAGAACGGCATCGCGTACCCGTAGCGCTCGATCACCGTGCCCGCGGCGATCGAACTGGTCGCCCAGCCGATGTTCCAGACCAGGTTGATGACGCTCGTCGCGCGCGCGCGCAGTGCCGGCGGCACCGCCTCCATGACGAACGTCTGGACGAGCGGCGTCGCGGCCTGCATGAACATCGCGCGCAGCCAGAACGAGCCGACCGCCACGGGCAGGTGGCGCTCGGCACCGAGCGTGACCAGGAACGGCAGCGACAGCAGCTCGGAGGCGAGCGCCGCGCGCAGCTTGCCGAAGCGCCGGGCGAGCGCGGGCGCTCCGAGGGAGGCCACGGCCGTCATGACCTGGGCGGCCGAGAAGAACCCGCCGATCTCGGCGCTCGAACACCCGAAGCGGTCCTTGAAGTACAGGTTCATGAACGGGATCACCAGCCCGGCGCCGCTGCCGAGCAGCACGGCGTTGAGCCCGATCGGGAACAGCCGGCGCCATTCCTCGCGCGTGGCGGGCGCCTCGTCGCGGCCCAGCGGTTCCTCGCGAAACCTGCGCAGCCTGAGGATGGGCACGATCGCCGACAGCGCCATCGCGGCGCCGAAGAAGAGCCCGGTGCGATACGCGGCGAACAGCGGCAGGCCCTTCACCAGCCCCTGCACCGCGTGCGGGATCGCACCGCCCACCGCGCTGCCCAACACGCTGGCCAGCAGCGCGCCGGCGAAGAACGTGCTGAAGAGGTGCCTGCGCTCGCGCGGCGTCGAATGCTCCGTGAGGAACGGCGCGGCCGCGATCTGGAACATGGCCTGCCCGGTACCGATCGCGAACCCGGTCGCGAGGATCGCGCCCGGCGCCGTGAGGCCCGCGCGCAGCAGGTGGCCCGTGCCCTCGAGCACCGCGCCGAGCAGCAGCGTGCGACGACGCCCCCAGCGCTCGGCCAGCGCGCCGGCCGGCAGCGCGAGCAGGGCGAGCCCGAGCGCCTGGACCGAGATCGCGCGCCCGACGAAGCTCTCGGAATAGCCGGCTTCGACGAGGTACAGGTTGAATAGCACGTTGAACACGCCGTGGGCGGTCCACACGAGGAACTCGGCGAGCAGGTAGGTGCGCGCCGGCCGGGAGAAGCTCCGGGCGGCCTCGAGGAAGTCGGCAATCGTGCGGCGCAGGGCGGTCATGAGGGCGCGACAGGAAACGCGAAACGGCGGCCCGTGTCGAGCCGCCGTTTCTCCGTCGCGATCAGGCGCGTGGTCAGGTCGTCGGGGCCGCCCGGAGCGCCGGCTGGGGCTCGACGGCCCGCGTCTGCTCGCCGCGCACCCGGAAGAGCGGTTCGAAGGCCGCCGGCGTGATCGCGATGATCACCCGGGCCGTCGTGCTCCCCGTGTTCTCGAGCGCGTGCGGAACCCGGCCGTCGTAGTGGCAGGCGTCGCCCTCGGCGAGCGCCACGACGTGTTCGCCGCAGATCAGGTGGATGCTGCCTTCCACGCACAGCACGACCTCCTCGCCGTGGTGGTAGTGGCGCTTGTCGCCGGCGGTGACCCCGGCGGGCAACTCGGCCATCAGCAGCTCGAGGTTGCGCTTGGGGTGCGCCGACAGCACCTCGACGCGGCTCGTGTTGCCGCCGACCTGCAGGCAGGGCCGCTCGCCCTTGCGGACGACGTGCGGGGCCTGCTCCTCCTCGACGACGAGGTAGGCGACCGAGGTTTCGAGCGCGCGGGCGAGGTCCTGGAGCGTGGCCAGGGACGGGGACGTGCGGCTGTTCTCGACCTGGCTGATGAAGCCCTTCGACAGGCCGGTCGCGTCCGCGAGCTGCTGGACGGTCAGGCCACGGCGGAGGCGGAGGTCACGGATCTTCTTACCCAGCTGCATTTCGCCTCCGGGGAGTGGAGTGGGGACGCGAATGCGGTGAAGTTGTTCAGAATGTTAGAACAACATTCAGCCAGCTTCAACGGCCGGAATAGCGGTTTGCCCGGGACCGGAAAACACGCAAGGGGCGCCCGGACCACCTCTGGGGGCACACCGGGTTCGTGGGCGCCGGTGGGCGGCGACGGTTTCGGGGCGACCACTGCCGAAACCGGACGTGGGTCCGGACGGGCGGCTCAGCCGGCGTCGGCGGCCATGCCGGCGGTGCCGGCGGTGCCGCCCAGGAACTGCAGCTGGTAGAGCCGCGAGTAGATGCCACCGAGGCGCAGGAGCTCGCCGTGGGTGCCGCTCTCGCGGACGCGCCCGTGGTGCAGCACGACGATGCGGTCGACGTCCTGGATCGTGGACAGGCGGTGGGCGATCACCAGGCTCGTGCGGCCCTGCATGAGCCGGTGCAGGGCCTGCTGGATCCGGCGCTCGGTGTGCGTGTCGACGCTCGAGGTGGCCTCGTCGAGCACCAGCACGTCGGGTTCGCGCGCCAGCGCCCGCGCGAAGGACAGCAGCTGCTTCTGGCCCGCCGAGAACGAGGCGCCGCGCTCGCGCACCTCGGCCCCGAAGCCACCGGGGAGCCGCTCGATGAACTCGTGCGCGTGCACCTCGCGCGCGGCGCGGCGGACGGCCTCCGCGGGGATCGCCTCGTCGCCGAGGCTCAGGTTGCTCTCGATCGTGCCCGTGAACAGGAACACGTCCTGGAGCACCAGCCCCACGCGCCGCCGCAGCGCCACCGTGTCCCAGTCCTCGAGCGCACGGCCGTCGACGCGGATGGTGCCGCGCTGCGGCCGGTAGAAGCGCAGCAGCAGGCTCGTGAGCGTCGTCTTGCCCGACCCCGTCGCGCCGACGAGGGCGACCTTCTCGCCCGGCTCGAGCGTGAACGAGACGTCCTCGAGCACCCAGTGCTCGCCCTGGTAGGCGAACCACACGTGGTCGAACTCGATGCGCACGCCGCGGCGCACGCCGTCGGTCGCGGGCGCGCCGGCCGGCGCGGGGGCGAGGTCGGCCGCGGCGGGGTCCGCCGGCGTGTCGAGCAGGCCGAAGATGCGCTCCGAGGACGCCATGGCCTGCTGCACGATGCCGTACTTCTCGGACAGGTCCGAGATGGGGCGGAAGAAGCGCTGCGTGTACTGGATGAACGCGACGAGCGTGCCGAGCGTGATGCCGGTCCACATCACCTGGCGGCCGCCGTACCAGACGATGAGCGCCAGCGCGACGGCCGACACGAGCTCGAGCAGCGGGAAGAACACGGCGTGGTAGGTGTTCGCGAGCAGGTTCGCCGAGCGGTGCTCGGCGTTGATGGCCACGAACGCGTCGTGGTTGCGCGCCTCGCGACCCAGGAGCTGGACCGTGGTCATGCCCCCGAGGTTCTCGTTGAGGAACGCGTTGAGCCGCGCCAGCTGCGTGCGCACCTCGCGGAACACGACCCGCACGCGCGCGCGGAACACCAGCGTCACGACCAGGATGAGCGGCAGCACCGAGAACGTCACCGCCAGCAGCTCGACGTTGAGCTGCGCCATGGCCACCACGATGCCGACCAGCATGAACACGTCGCCGAACAGCGCGACGATGCCGGCCGCGAACATCTCGTTGAGCACGTCCACGTCGTTGGTGACGCGCGTCATGAGCCGGCCGATCGGGTTGCGGTCGAAGAACGCCACCGGCAGCCGCTGCAGGTGCTCGAACAGCGACGCACGCAGGTCGCGCATGATGTGCTGGCCCACGCGCTGCATGAGCTGCGACTGCACGTAGCCCAGCGCGAACGCGGCCGCGAGCGCCGCCAGGTAGACGAGTGCGATGCGGTCGAGCTGGTAGGTGTCGCGGTGCCGGATCCCGAGGTCGATCGCCTCCTTCGTGAGGAAGGGGAAGGCGAGCTGGACCGCGGCCTCGGCCACCGTGACGACGACGGCCAGCGCCACCTGCCCCCGGTAGGGCGACAGGTAGCGCGCCAGGCGGAGCACCAGGCGCCGGTCGAGCGGGCGGCTCAGGTCGTCGTCGTACGCGCTCACGAGGCCTCGAGCTCCTCTTCGAGCTGCTGCGCGCGGTGCAGTGCCGCGTAGCGTCCGCCCAGCGCCAGCAGCTCGTCGTGCCGCCCGCGCTCCACGATGCGGCCCTCCTCGAAGACGAGGATGAGGTCGGCGTGGGGCCCCCGGGGCACCCGCGGGGCGGCCCGAAGCCGCGGGGGCCCCGGCCCCACACCGCCCGCGCCCCGTGAACCTGCCGGCGGAAGTACAGCGAGAAGATGTTGGCGTCCACCAGGTAGCCATGGATAATCTCCGGCCGCTCCACCCGGATCACCTCAGCCGCGCGCGCAAACGGCCCCACCAGGTCCCAGCGGCTGCGCTTGCCGAGGATCGTCAGCGGCACCCCCGCCAGCAGGAGGCCGTCTTCCAGCCCGCCACCGCCGTAGAACGCCAGCACGCGAACGCGGTGCCCGCGGCCGTGCAGGCCCCTGGCCAGCGCCACCAATTGCCGCTCGGCCCCGCCGAAGCTGAGTTGCCGTACCACGAACACGACGGAGAGCGGGCGCCCTCCCCCGCCGGCCGTCACGAGGCGCCCGCGCGCCGCAGCACGAGCTGGCGCACCCCAAGAGGGTTGAGGGCGAGCAGAAGGGCGAGATACGACGCCCCGCCACCCAGGACCACCAGCGCGAGGCCCCACGCATCACCCATGTCACGGAACGGCCAGAGCAGCGCGGCCATGCCGAGTGCCGCGCCCAGCACGCGGGCGAGGTCTCCCGCAATCACTGGCATCACCAGCCCCCGCCGGCCCAGCGCGATGCTCAGCAGCAGCCCGAGCGCGTAGGCACAAAGCGTTGCGAGCGCCGCGCCGCGCCCGCCCTGGCTTGGGATCCACAGGACGTTGAGCACCACGTTGAGCGATGCGGTCGTGGCAGCGATCCAGAGCTGGTTGAGGGTCGCCCGGCCCAGCTGGAAGCTCAGGTCGAAGTAGTACGCCTTGAGCCCGCCCAGCACCACCGCAAGGGTGATGACCGGGATGAGCGCCGCCGCCTCGGGGCCCATCTCGGCGCCGAGCACCACCCGCCC
>CAZIXL010000226.1:0-5565 GCA_964542885.1 uncultured bacterium | reverse complement strand
CCACGCGCGCACGTTCGCCTCGATCGCGTCGTCGATGAACGTGAAGTCGCGCGACTGCTTCCCGTCGCCGTACACCAGGATCTCCTCGCCGCGCAGCAGCGCGCGGCAGAAGCGGTGGAACGCCATGTCGGGCCGCTGCCGCGGGCCGTAGACGGTGAAGTAGCGGAGCGCGGCGACGTGCACGCCGAAGTTGCGGCCGTAGAGCAGCACCAGGTGCTCGCCGGCCAGCTTCGTGACGCCGTAGGGCGAGAACGGGCGCGGCAGCAGCGCCTCATCGGTCGGGTAGCGCTCGGCGTCGCCGTAGACGGACGACGAGGACGCGTACACGAACCGCTCGAGCTGCGCGTCGCGGTAGCGCTCGAGCAGCCGCTGCGTCGCGAGCACGTTGTGGTGCACGTACGAGGAGAACTCGCGGCCCCACGACGCGCGCACGCCGGCCTGCGCGGCCTGGTGGAAGACCACGTCCACGTCGGGCAGCGCCGCCAGGTCGGCCGCGCCCAGGTCCAGCTCGAGCAGCCGGTAGCCGGGGTGCGCGAGCGCTCCCGCGAGGTTCCGGCGCTTGAGCGCGACGTCGTAGTAGTCCGTGAAGCAGTCCACGCCCGTCACGCGCACGCCGTCGGCCAGCAGCCGGTCGGCGAGCGTCGAGCCGATGAACCCCGCGGCTCCGGTCACCAGCGCATGGGTCGCCAGAACGGGCCTCCTACGGGATGGGAACGAGCGGCGGTCGGCGAAGCGGTCCCACGTCCATGCCCTGCTCGGCCTGCAGCAGCGCGCGCGCCTGCGGGTCGTTCGGCAGGACCGCGATCCAGCGCTGGAGCGTCGCCACCGCGCCTTCGGCGTCCCCCATCTGTCGCTGGCTCGAGTACAGCCCGTACCACGCCTGCGAGTAGCCGGGGTCCAGGTTGACCGCCGCGAGGAACTCCTGCGCCGCCTCGCGCACCTGGCCTTCGAGCGCCAGCGAGGCACCCCAGTAGTAGTGCGCCTCGGGGCTGCCGGGGAACTTCTGGACGAGCTGCTGGTAGAAGGCCCTCGCCTTCGCCGAGTCCCCCGCCTCCATGTAGAAGAGGCCGAGCGGCGTCTGGATCTCGGGGAAGTTCGGGAACATGCGGACGATGCGCTCCATCTCGGCGATCGCCTTCGGCATCTCGCCGTTGCGCCGGTAGTAGAGCGCGAGCTGGAGGTGCGCCGCGGCGTAGTTGCGCGACAGCGTCTCGGAGTTCTCGTCCTTGTAGACCTTCGGGTCCCACGAGCCGTCGGGCAGGAACAGCCCGCGGTACTTGAACGTCTCGTAGAGCGCCTTCGTCGTGGCCGGGACGTCGATGCCGCCCTCGGTCGAGTCGCGCTTGACCTCGTACACGAGGCCCTGGAGCGAGAAGTCCTTCCGGTAGCCGAAGTCCTCGGGGACCGTGACCGCGAAGTAGGGCTGGACCTTCCAGGAACCGTCGGGATTGCGGTCGTGCTGCAGCAGGTGGTGCACCATGAACTCGTTCGTGTACATGACCCGCCCGTCCGGGGTCTGCACGTAGCCGAGCCCCAGCTGGTCGATCGTGCGGTCGTCGAGGTCCACGGGCAGCTTCGGGGCCTCGTCGCGCAACTGGCGGATGTACCAGTCGGTGTTGAGCAGGCTCAGGTTCACGATCCGCACGTCCTTGCGGAAGCCCTCGACCTGCTGGATGTACCAGAGCGGGAACGTGTCGTTGTCGCCGTTCGTGAACATGAACGAGTTCGGCGCGAGCGGCGCGAGCATGTTGTACGCGTAGTCGCGGGCGATCCAGTTGCCCGAGCGATCGTGCGTGAACCACATGTTCTTCATGAGCAGGAACGGCTGCACGACCATCAGGCCGAGCGTGCCGTACGTGGCCAGGTTCCGCATCGAGCCTTCCGCGAACGACTCGCGGACCCAGCCGATCAGCCACGTCGCGCCCAGCCCGATCCAGATCGCGTAGGCGTGGTAGCCGCTCTGGAAGAAGTAGTCGCGCTGGCGCACCTCGTGGTCGCTGAAGTTCAGGAAGACGATCAGGCCGGCGGTGTTGAGCCCGAAGAACACGAAGTTGAACGCGAAGCCGTGTTTCGGGTCGCGGCGGAACGACCACAGCGCACCCGCGATGCCCAGCAGCAGCGGGACGATCGCCCCCGGCGGCAGCAGCAGGCGCCGCAGGTAGTCGAGCCCCGAGAAGAGCCGGGCGGGCATCGGGTCGTTGGCGTGGGTCGTGCCGAAGTACTCGACGTTGTCCCAGTCGTCCTGCCCGAACAGCAGCCACTGGCGCCGGAAGTAGCGCCAGAACTCCTTGTTGAGCTGGATCTCGGCGATGCGCCCGAGGCTCGTCATCCCGCGGCGGTCGAACTGCCCGTCGCGGTTCGAGTCGAACATGTTCATCTCGCCGTACTGCTTGCGCTCGAGCAGGTCGCGCAGGCGCGCCCACGTCTCGGGGTCGCCTTCGTTGACCGCCGGGTGCTGCTGGGCCCGGATCGGCAGGTAGAGGTGCGTCGAGTAGCCGGCGACCATCAGGAAGAGCGCCAGCAGCAGCACGCGCCCCTCGCGGTGGCGGCGCGACATCCAGACCCACGGCACGACCAGCGCCGCGACGGACGCCAGCGCGGCGATCGGGGTGAAGTCGGCGTCGCCCTGTGCGTAGTAGAGGCCCCACAGCGCGCCCGCGGCGCTCGCGGCCACGAGCCAGCCGGGCAGCTTGCGGTCGAAGCCGAACCACACGTTCTGCACCGTGCCCAGGATGAGCACGGCGCCGGCCATCTTCTCGAGTCCCGCCGGCACGCGCAGCAGCGACAGGAACGGCATCGCGAACAGCAACGCGACCTTCCAGTCCACGAACGCGACGAGCACGATGAGCGGCGCGCCCATGACGCCGACGCCGAGGTGCAGGCCGACCGAGAGCCACATGAGGTAGGTGGCGAGCAGCAACGGGCCCACGGTGGGCTTCTGGTCGTGCGCCTCCCACCAGCGCAGGCCCAGCCAGAACACCAGGATCTGCGCGAGGCTCATCATCTGGTAGACCTCGGCCTCGACCGAGTTCTCCCAGAAGTTGTCGCTGAAGGCGAGCATCAGCGCGGCGCAGATGCCGCCGGCGATCGCCGCCCACTCCTGCCAGTCCTGGCGCTCGGGCCCGAACGCGCGGCGTGCGAGCCGCAGCGTCACGAGGTACGTGAGGAACACGGTCAGGGTGCCCGAGACGAGCGAGAGCCCGTTCACCTGCTGCGCGGCGGTGCCCCACGGCAGCATCGTGAAGACGCGGCCGATGAGGACGTAGAACGGGGTGCCGGGCGGGTGCGGAATGCCGAGGATCTTGGAGACGGCGATGAACTCACCGGCGTCCCAGAACGGGACCGTCGGGTTCAGCGTGCGGAAGTACGCGATGGCCGTCGTGAGGAGGACGAAGAGACCGGCGAGCGCCGGGACCCTCGACTTCAGGTTCATTCGGGGAGCCTCCGGGAACTCCGGGCTTCGGCACGGCGGTGAGGAATCCGCACGAGGAACACCACGCCTCCGATCAGGCTGATCGCGACGGCGACGAGGTAGGTCGCGAACTGCAGCGAGAATGCGCTGCCAGGGGGCAGGCCCACGAGGCCGAACAACTGGATGCCGGCGGCCTCACGCACTCCGATGCCATTCAACGAGATGGGCAAGGACACTATCACCGCGAGCAGCGGCACGAAAAGGAAGAAGTAGGCCGCCGGCACGGACAGGCCCAGCGCGCGGGCCGTGGCCAGGTGCACGCCCACGCGCATCACCTGCACGACCAGGGAAACGATGAACAACTCCATGAAGAGTCGCCGCTGGTGCCGGAAGCCGTGCAGGCGCTCCGCCAGCTCGTCGAGGGACGGCTTGAGCCGGCCGAGCCCGATCGCGGCGAGGACCCGCTCGACCGCCGCGAGCATGCGCGGATGGAAGATCGCCCACAGCAGCGTCGCCGAGAACGCGAAGATCGCGACCAGCCCGGCGTAGGCGACGCCGAGGTGGAACTGGTCGATCGCCGGGAACGAGGTGACGACGGCG
This sequence comes from uncultured bacterium, assembly GCA_964542885.1. GTDB lineage: Bacteria > Eisenbacteria > RBG-16-71-46 > RBG-16-71-46 > RBG-16-71-46 > CAIXRL01. Next base: position 1,553 of record CAZIXL010000226.1, on the reverse strand, counting down.
AGCCCGGCGAGCGTGACCGTGCCGATCATGCGGTCGAGCAGCACGGTCGAGAACGCGGTCGTGCGCGAGCCGCCTTCGCGCGAGGCGTCGAGCACGCGCGCGAAATCGCCGCCGACGTTCGCCGGCAGGAAGTTGTTGAAGAAGAGACCCACGTGGTAGTACGCGAGCACCTTCCAGAAGGGCAGGCGGATGCCCGCGCCGCGCAGGAGCCTTCCCCACTGGTAGCTGCCCGCCACGTTGCTCGTGAACATCAGGCCGAGCGCCGCGAACAGCCACGCCGGGCGCGCGTGCTCGACGGTGCGCCACACGTGGTCCCAGTCCATGCGCCGGAAGAGCCAGGTGAAGAGGGCGATCGACACCAGCACCTTCACCGCCAGGATCAGCGCGGCCCGGGGGCTCGGACGTCCGTCACCCGCCATCGCAGACCTCCCCCGCGAGCGCGTCGAACGAGCGGCGCGCGCAGTCGTCCCAGCGGAAGCGCGCGGCCCACGCCACGCCCGCGCCGGCGAGCCGCTCGCGCAGCGGCGCGTCGGCGAGCACGCGCTCGAGCGCCGCGGCGAGTGCCGCGTCGTCGCCGTACGGCACGAGCAGGCCGGTCTCGTCGCGCCGCACCGAATCGCGCAGGCCGGGGCTGTCGGCCGCGACGACGGCGGTGCCGCACGCGCCCGCCTCGATCACCGTGAGCCCCCAGCCCTCCTTCGGGCTCGGCTGCACCAGGGCCCACGCGGCGCGCAGGCGCCGCACCTTTTCGGCGAACGGCAGGAAGCCGTGGAAGCGCACCGCGTCCGCGAGGCCCGCCTCGCGCGCCTGGCGCACGAGCGTCTCCTGCCAGGGGCCGTCGCCGATCACGTCCAGCACCAGGCCCGGGACCTTCGCGCGCACCTTCGGCAGCGTGCGCAGCACCCAGTCGAGCCCCTTGTAGCGGCGCAGCCGGCCGACGAACACCAGCGTCGGTGCGGCCGCCTTGGGCACGCCCGGGTCCACCGAGTAGCGCTCGTGGTTCATTCCGCAGTGCACGACCTCGACGCGGTCCGCGGCCACGCCGCGCGCCACGAGGTCGTCGCGCGTGCTCTCGGAGATCACGAGGAAGCGCGAGCGGCGGTACGCCCAGGGGATCAGCCGCTCGAGCGCGACGACGTAGGTCGCGATGAACGGGTCGGCCTCCTGGTACGCGGTGGTCCCGAACAGGTGCGGCACGATCACCGACACCGGCGCCCCGGTCCACGACGCGCTGAAGCACGGCACCTTGTTGATGTCCTCGACCACGAGGTCGGGCCGGTTCGCGCCCGCGAACTCGCGGCGCAGCACGCCGGGCACGACCAGGTTGAAGCTCCACCAGTCGCCGCGCCGCACGACGCGCATGCCGCGGTGCTCGCCCTCGGGCGGCGCGCCGCGGAAGCCGCTCGCGAGCCACGTCACCTGCCAGCCACGCCGCTGCGCCTCGAGCAGGATCTCCTCCAGGTGCAGCTCGGCCCCGCCCGCTTCCGGGTGGGCGGGGTCGCGGAAGTTCACGGCCAGCACCGCGTACCCGCGGTCGGCGAGCCAGTGCACGA
>CAZIXL010000225.1:0-5568 GCA_964542885.1 uncultured bacterium | reverse complement strand
CGCACCGGCCGCAAGCGCTTGGCCTCGTGGGCGGTCGGCGCGCGACGCCCGCGCAACCACGGCACCCGTCTTGCGAGTCGTGCCGGTCATGATCGACCGCCCCACGACCTGCCGTTTCGCGCCGCCGCGCGCGTTCGCACTGGCCGCCCTGCTCGCCGCCGCGATCCTCGCGGCCGGCCCGGCCGCGTTCGCGCAGGACGACGACACGCTGCCCGACTCGAGCAACTTCCACAATCCCGCGGGCGGCGAGGTGATCCCGGCCTCGCCGCATCCCTTCGGTACCGGCGAGTCGCTGCGCTTCTCGGTGAAGTACGGCTTCTACACGGCCGGCACCGCCTGGCTCGAGGTGCCCGAGGTCGTCGACTGGAACGGTCACCCGAGCTGGCGGCTCGTCGCACGCGCGAAGTCGAACAGCTTCATCGACAAGATGTACAAGGTCCGCAACGTCATCGAGTCGGTCTGGGACCAGAAGGGCCTCTTCAGCTGGCGCTACCTCGAGGACCGCCACGAGGGGCACTACCGTGCCAACGACACGCTCTCGTTCGAACCGGACTCCTCACGTGTCCGCTACAAGGACGGCCGCACCTACGAGACGCCGCCGCACGTCCAGGACGCGCTGTCGTCGTTCTACTACACCCGCTTCCAGGCCCTGCCCCTCGGCGGCAGCATCACGTTCGACTATCATGCGAGCCGCAAGAGCGCGCCGCTCGAGGTGAAGGTGCTCGGGCGGCAGACCGTGAAGACGGCGGCCGGCACGTTCGACTGCATCGTCATCGAGCCGATCCTCAAGGCCGGCGGCATCTTCAAGAACAAGGGCCGGCTCGTCATCTGGCTGACCGACGACGAGCGGCGCATTCCGGTGCTCATGAAGAGCAAGGTGCTGATCGGTTCGATCAGGGTCGAGCTCCAGGAGGCCCGGCTGGGGAACTGATGTCGCGCTACCGCGAAGCCGACCTGTCGAAGCTCACGATCTCGTCCGTCGCCGACCGGCCCACGCGGGTCACGGTCGGCGATTTCGCGAAGCCGCTCGACCCCGCGGCGGCGCGGGCCGTGCTGGATGCGCTGCCGGACCAGCTGGCCGCGCGTGCCCTGCGCGAGCTCGTCGCGCGCACGGTGGCGGCGGTGCGCGCAAAGCGCCCGGTCGTCGCGATGTGCGGCGGGCACGTGATCAAGGCCGGCGCCTCGCCGGCGCTCATCGCGCTGATCGAGCGCGGCGCGATCGCGCACCTCGCGGTGAACGGGGCCGCGGCCATCCACGATGTCGAGATCGCGCGCGTGGGGCGCACCTCCGAGGACGTCGAGGCCAACCTGCATCGCGGCACGTTCGGCATGGTCGACGAGACGGGCGACTTCATGAACGCGGCCATGCGCGCGGGCGCGGCGCGCGGCGAGGGACTCGGCGAGTGCTGGGGGCGGGCGATCGAGGAGGAGCCGGCGCCGCATCGGGACGCCAGCCTGCTCGCGGCCGCCTGGCGGCGGGGGATCCCGGCGACGGTCCACGTGGCCATCGGGACCGACACGATTCACCACCATCCGGGTTGCGACGGCGCGGCGCTGGGGGAAACCACCCTGCGCGACTTCCGGATCTTCGCCGGAACGCTCGCCGAGGCCCGGGGCGCCGTGGTGCTCAACTTCGGCTCGGCCGTGCTGATGCCCGAGGTGTTCCTCAAGGCGCTCTCGGTGGCCCGGAACCTCGGGGCGGACCTCTCCGGGCTCACGACCGCCAACTTCGACCAGATCCAGCACTACCGGCCGCGCCTGAACGTCGTCGAGCGGCCCACCCGGGGCGCCGAGGGGGGCCGCGGCTACGCGATCACCGGCCACCACGAGATCCTGTTGCCGCTCTTCTCGGCCGCCGTCCTGGCCGGTCTCGATCCCGCCTGAGGGCGGCACAGCGATTGCGACCCTGGTACACCGGCAACGAGGCGGTCGCAGGCGTTGACAGTCCCGAAAACCCGCACCTATACTTCATGCCCTGATGTCGCTGCGACTTACAGCAGCGAGCCTGCCGCGGGTGGAGGATCGACCGAGACGCGTCTTGCTACTGCTTCGGGAAGGGTCGTGAGGCTTTTGGCCCTGCCGTCGTTCTAGCCGGGTTCGACCGAAAGAGGAGCCCGAGCGCGTCCGGGAAACCCGCGCGCCATCCCCCAGGTGGCGGCCGACCGGCCTGCGCTCGTGCTCCCGCTCGAACCCAACGGATCGGGAGATTTCGTGAACCACTTTCGCGCAGCCCTGCTCTGCTGTCTCGTGCTGGCCGGCACCCTGGCCGCGCCCGCCGCGCGCGCCGTGGAGGTCGCGACGGACTCCGTGGGCATGGACTGGAGCCGGGTGCCCGAGTACCGCTTCGTCCCGGGTGACCGCATCCTGCTCGACCTCGGCCCGCGGCTCGACGCGGCGCTCGACGACCGCCGCGAGCAGACCGTGCGGCCCGACGGGCGCATCACGGTCTACCCGGTCGGCGACGTCGTCGCCGCGGGACTGACGCCGATGGACCTGCAGGCGTCGATCATGGAGTTGCTGTCCTCGGACCTGCGCGCGCCTCGCGTCACGGTCGAACTCGTCGCGTCCACCGCCAGCGTCGTGCACGTGCTCGGCCGCGTCGAGCGGCCCGGGCCCGTTCCGGCCGGCCCGTTCATCACCGTCTCGCAGGCGATCGCCGCCGCGGGCGGTTTCCGCGACGACGCGGCGCGCAACAGCGTCGTGCTCATTCACCGCAACGGCGCGCACTCGGTGAGCGTCGCGCGGGTGAAGATGGACCGCATCCTCAAGGGCATCGAGTTCTCGGACGTGCCGCTGTCGCGCTTCGACATCGTGTACGTGCCCCGCTCCTCCGTGGGCAACCTGTCGCTGTTCGTCCAGCAGTTCTTCGGTCCGGTCGCGCCCGCCGTGCAGACGGCGTTCGTCGGCTGGGAGCTGTTCAACCTCGACCGCGTGTTCGTGACGCGCGTCATCAAGGAGTGAGGCGGGCGTGAGCCAGAATCCCCTCGACCACGCGCCCTCGTCCTCGTCGCGACAGGCCACGCTGCGCGAGTTCGTGGCCGTGCTGTTCCGCCGGCGGGCGATCGTGATCGGCCTGTTCGTGGTCGTGACGGTCACCGTGCTCGCGCTGTCGCTGACCGCCCCGGTGACCTACACCTCCTCGGGGCGCGTGCTCGTCTACCGCGGCGAGCGCCAGAGCGCCCTCAACTCGAACCGCATGTTCTACGGCGAGTGGGAGTCCGAACTCGGCAGCGAGGTCGCCCGCGCCCGCAGCGCGCAGGTCCTCGACCGCGCGCGGCAGATCGTCGCGCAGCGGGCCGACAGCTCCGGCAAGCCGGCGCCGACGTTCGACCCGCGCGCCGTGGACGTCGAGGTCATGGGCCGTTCCGACGTGCTCGGGCTGGCCTACACCGACGAGGACCCGGGGGTCGCCCGGCAGATGTGCGACGCGTTCCTCACGGCCTACCTGGAGGTGCGCCAGAACTCGACGCTCGGCCGGCCCGAGAGCTTCTTCGAGGCCGAGCTGCAGAACCTGGACTCCGAGATCCAGCAGCGCATGCACGAGCGACAGGAGATCGCCCAGGCCAGCGGCATGACGAACACGCTCGAACAGTCCCGGGCGTGGAGCAGCCAGCTCGTGATGCTCGAGCAGAAGCGCGCCGAGGCCGCCGCGGATCTCGCCGAGGCGCAGAAGGCCTTCGAGGCCATGGGCGAGCTGAGCAAGCAGCCCGACGTCAACCTGTCCATGATCGATACGCCCGGCGGGCGCGAGACCGGCGTCGACGCGCTCCAGCGCCGCATCATCGAGCAGCAGGGGCGGATCGCCACGCTCCGCGAGCGCTACCGCGACGACTCGCCCGAGGTGCAGAACGCCGTTTCCACGCTGGCGACGCTGCAGGCCCTGCTCGAGAAGGAGCGCTCCAACCAGCTCGAGATCGCGCGCGCGCGCATCGCGCTCCACCAGTCGCGGGTGGACGTGCTCGACCGCGACATCCGCGAGGTGCAGGACCGGCTGAACAGCATCCCGCCCAACCAGCGCCGGCTCGACGATCTGGACGCCGAGATCAAGACGCTGCGCATGCGCTTCGACGACTACTCGAAGGCCCGCGACCAGGCGCGCATCAACTCGAACACGTCGCAGGACCTGAACGTCGTCCTGCTCAACCCCGCCGGTCCGGCGCAGGCCGGCAACGCGCGCGACTGGGTGCGGCTGGCGCTGGCGCCGGCCTTCAGCCTCGTGGTCGGCATCGGCCTCGCGTTCTTCATCGACGGCCTCGACCTGACCGTCCGCACCTCGGCCCAGGCCGAGGAGTTCCTCGAAGTGCCCGTCCTGGCGTCGCTCTCCGAGCGCCGCCGCCGGCGGGGCTGACCCGAACCGGAGACCCGCTTCGCCCATGACCCGCCTCTTCGACGCACTCAAGAAGGCCGAGGCCTCCCGCCAGGTTCCCCCGCCCGCGACCGCCGCGGTCAACCCCATGGCGCCCGCGCCGCCCGCTCCCGTGCACGCGGGGCCGCGTGCCCCGTTGCGCGCCCACGAACCGTGGCGCTTCGCGCTGCCGCTGCTGGGCGGCGTGCCCATGAACGAGGAGGTCGTGCGCGAGATGATGGCGCTGCGCGTCTCCCTCGACGTGACGCTGCGCGACCGCGCCCCGAAGATCGTCATGTTCACGAGCCCGCAGGGCGGCGAGGGCACGAGCACGGTGGCGCTGCAGTTCGTGCAGGGCCTCGCGCGCGACCCGGGACTGCGGCCCCTGCTCGTGGACGCGAACGTGCGCCGCCCGGCCTACGAGGAGGACCCGGCCACGCGCTGCGCGCGTCCCGCGCCCCGGCTGCTCGAGGGCTCGCCGGAACAGCCGGTCGTCGCCGCGAACCTGTTCGTCGCGCCGGTGCCGGACGAGCAGCGCCAGAGCGGGCTCTACCACGCCGTCTCGTTCCGCGCGCTGCTGGAGCAGGCGTCGAGCCACCACGACTGGATCGTGGTGGACGGACCGCCGGTGCTGGATTCGCCCGACACCGCGGCGCTGGCCTCGATCGCCGACGGCGTCGTGCTCGTGGTGCAGGCCGGGCGCTCCAAGCGGCCGGTGCTCGCGCGCGCCGCCGACGTGCTGCGCAAGTCCGGCGCGCAGGTGTTCGGCAGCGTGCTCAACCGCCGCGTGCTCGAGATCCCGGAGTTCATCTACCGCCGCATCTGACCCGGACCCTGCGCCCGAGCCGTCTCCATCCCGCCTCGCTTCGGCCGCAATCCGACTCTTCGCATGGAGACCCGCCCGGGCATGACGGCACCGCTTCGGCATTCGGACCGGAACGAAGCCGGCTCAGCGGCAGCGGAGGATCGCCTTCCGGCGGCCGTCCGCGCCGCCGTCGACGCGGCCCGCGCGTGGGCGGGGGAGGACCTCGTCGCCCTGCTGCTCTCCGGCAGCCACGCGAGCGGCGAAGGCGTGTGGCTCGAGGTCGGGGGCCGCACCGTCACGCTGTCGGACGTCGATCTCTACGCGGTGGTGCGCACGGCCGAGGCCTGTCGCAGGGGCGAGGCAAGGGCCGCCGCCGGGCGCGCCGAAGCGTCCGCACGGCTGCGCGACGCGGGGCTCG
>CAZIXL010000224.1:0-5569 GCA_964542885.1 uncultured bacterium | reverse complement strand
AGTCGCGGCTCGACCAGTGGAAGGCGATGGGCGTCGCGGGCGTGCTGCTCGACGACTTCGGCTACGACTACGGCACGACGCGCGCGCGCCAGAACGCGGCGGTCGACCACGCGCACGCGCAGGGCCTGGCGGTGATCGCCAACGCCTGGGTGCCGGCCGACGCGTTCGGCGCCGGCGTGGACGCGGTGCACAACCCCGCGGGCGAGGCCACGCACCTCGGGCCCGCGGACGCCTACCTGTACGAGAGCCACGGCGTGATGCTCGATCAGTACGAGGACGCGAGCGCGTGGCGCGCCAAGTCCGACGCGCTCGAGGCCTACCGCGGCACGCTGGGCTTTCGCGTGTTCTCGATCACGACCCGCGCGACCGACGACCCGAACAGCTACGACGCAGGCAGGTTCTTCTACGCGTGGTACGCGGCGTTGCTCGCCGGGCACGAGGCCACGGGCTGGGGCGAGTTCGGTTTCTCGGCGTACGGCGCCTCGAACAGCGTGGCCCACTTCCGCACGCGCCCTGTGCTCGACCCGGGCACGGCGTTCGCGGGCCCGATCGAACACCAGGGCCAGGTGCACACGCGCCTCACCGACACGGGCCGCATCAAGCTCGACACGACGCTGCGCACGTGGGGCTTCAGCGGCCTCGTGGCCGACGTGGGCGCGGGCACGCCCGTCGTGCGCGCGCTGCGCGTGAGCCCGAACCCGGTGGGCGCGCGTGCGCGCATCGCGTTCACGCTCGACGGCGCGCAGCGGGTGAGCGTCGCGGTGTTCGACGCGACCGGCCGCCGCGTGGCCACGATCGCGAGTGGCACGCTTTCCGCCGGGCTCCACGAGCCGGTCTGGGAAGGCCGCGACGACGCGGGCCGCCGCGTGCCCGCCGGCAGCTACTTCGTGGCGGTCGAGACCGACAGCGGCCGCCGCGTGGCGCGGATGGCCGTGGTCCGCTAACGCCCCGCGCGCCGCCCCGCGTGCCGGCGCGCGGCGGCGCGCACGAGCCGCACGCCGCCTTCCCGCGGGCGAACGGTGAAGCGATCGGCGAGCAGGCCGTTGTCGGCGGCGTACTTCAGGTAGCGCTGGTAGCGCCGGACCCGCTGAGGCGTGGCGAGCTTGGCGACGTAGTGCAGCACGTTGCCCACCGAGTCGAACACGAGCGTGCCGCCGCACCAGAGGTTGCCGTCCACGCCGGGCAGCAGCTTGCGCACGCTCCGGTCGAGCGCCACGGCGTGGGGCCAGCCGAACTCGATCACGATCTCGCGCGGCGGGTAGAAGCGCTCGGCCGAGACCTTGCGCGTGCGGTAGAGCGACAGCATCCGGAAGTCCACGTCGCGCGGGATGAGCAGCAGCTCGCGGTTCGCGTCCACGAACGCGTACGCGGCGCTGCGCGTGGCGGAGAGCTGGTCCACGTCGTAGGGGCGGAACTGCTGGTTCGTGAACCGCATCTCGGGCGCGCCGTCGGCGCGCGAGCGCAGCACGCCGCGCCGCACGAGCACGTCGCACGCCACGCGGCGGTAGCCGCGATCGTCGACGGGGTAGGCGACCTCGTCGGCGCGCAGCACGGCGCGGGCGTAGTCGCGGTAGGTGATCCCGGCGGGCGGGCAGTAGTCCAGCGCGCGCAGCATCATGCGCGTGGTCCGGCGGGCGGCACTGATGAGCGCGGCGACCACGACCTGCCCGTCGATCCTCGTCTTCTTGAAGAACCGCAGCTGCCGCGGCACGGCGTCGTCGTACAGCGCCCGCAGCAGGTCGTAGAAGGCGCCGGTCAGCACCTCGGAGTAGTCGTGCTCCTCCCAGTTGCCGCGCAGGTCGCGCATGCGTCGCGTGTTCGCGGCCGAGCGCAGCGGGCGCCCGCCCTCGCCGCGCGAGCCGAACTCGAGCGCGATGTCGCTCACCAGGTTCCGCAGCGGCAGGCGGCGCGGGCGCGCGCGCACGGCGGCGATCACCACGTCGCGCAGCGTGAGCGCCGAGCTCATCGCGAGCGCGTCGCCGAAGTACTCGTGGAACCCGGCCTGGTCGGGACTGTCGATCTCGTCGTAGAGCGGCTTGAGCCCGTCGAGCACGGCGTGGCCCAGCTCGTGGGTGACGATGTCGTGCGACAGGCACGACTGCACGGTCTTGCGGCGGGCCTCGTAGTAGCCGAACACCAGTGCCCGTGCGTCGCGGTCGTAGTAGGCGTTCTCCTCGCGATGCGCGTGGGGGTGCACCAGCAGCCGGCCGCCGGCGAACGCCCACGGGATCGGGCGTCCGAGCACGGACGGCTCCTCGAGGATCTCGAGCGTGCGCGTGATCGTCGCCCATACGTTCACCTGGTGGAACTTGTGGTTGGTCGCCGGCGGGCCGCCCCCCACGGCGAAGCCGTCGCGCGAGCGCAGCGGCAGCGCGGGCGGGTGCGTGCGGCCCAGGTCGAAGTCGCGGTCCACGACCTCGACGCGGCTGGTGCGCGGGCCGGCCCCGAGGTACGCCTCGCCGGGGAGCAGGACGTCGGCCAGGCCGTGCGTGCCCGCGGACGCGATCATCGGATCCTGCACGTAGATCCGAGCGCGGATGCGCTTGTAGTCGGCGGTCTTCGCGGGGTAGAGAACGAAGCGCGGATCGCGGCCGCGCTTCGCGGCCGCCGCGCGGGGCCGCTCGTGCGGCGGACGATCGCGCGCCGGGCTCATCGCCTCAGCCGCTTCGGGTAGATCGAGCCGGCGAACGCGTAGTCGCGCCGGTTGATGTCCTTGCCGCCGACGATCGCCCTGCCGTCGCGCGTGATCTCGGCCGGGATCTCGTAGCACATGATCGAGGTGGGATCGCTCTCGGTGGTGCCCATGATCGACTTCTCGCGCAGCGGCGTGAGCACCTGCGAAATCACCTCCGCCCTGGACCAGCCGCACTCGCGGTCGTAGTAGCGGAACGCCTTCTGGCGGTCGATGCGCTTCACCAGCGCGCCGCGCATGTGCTCGTGCTCGAATCCCAGCGTGTGGCCGGTCTCGTGCCGCACGACGCGGTGGAACTCGCGCTCCGGTGTCTTCATGGTGAATTCCTGAAGGTTCATCGTGGGCTCGTCGTGGTCGATCACGTCGATCTCGGTCCCGATGTACGACCAGTACCCGGCCATGTCCTCGGGCGCGTCCAGCCGCGCGATGCGCACCTCGCCGGTTCCGCGCGTCTCGCGGAACGACATGCAGGTCGTCTTCGACCAGGCGTTCATGTGGCTCAGGATGCGCTTGCGCAGCGCGACGGGCGGCCCGTCCATGAACTGCACCGGAAACACCTTGGGCGCGAGCTTCCAGCGCTTCGCGATGACGACCGCGAGCCGGCGCGGACCGCCCAGGCGTCCGACCGGCGTGCGCTCGACGCGGCGATGCTCGAGGTGGTTCGAGGGATTGACGGCGGACGAGTGCCGGGTGACTTCGGCGAGCTTCGAGACGGGCAGGCTGCGGGGCCGGCAGACGATGACGGACATGGGTCCTCCTGCCTCGGGCGGATGCGCACGTGCCGGCGGTGTCGCGCGGACGTCTTCCGTGACGCCGGGGCGTTCGTGCACCCGACTCGGTGCGGCAGTATAGGACGCGAGCGGGCGGCGGCAACGGGCGATTCGCATGCCGTCGCGGCGCCTGCCGACGCAGCGATGGGACGCGGTGCGAATTGCCATTGACGAGGCGGCGGCACGGGCGTCTAGTTCCTGCCGCCCGCAGTTCCTCCACGCGAACGGATCCGGAGGTGGCCCCCATGGCGTCCCGCCCGCGTCGATCGAAGCCGGCCCGCGCGTCGTCGAAATCCAAGTCCAAGGCGAAGCCCAAAGCGAAGTCCAAAGCGAAGTCCAAGTCCGGAAGCACGCGCAAGCAGAAGCTGGCGAAGCGGCGCAGCGCGGCGGGCCCGAAGCCGGTGGGCGAAGGCATCGTGTTCCACCCGGCCGCGCGCTTCGCAGGCACCGTGCGCGCCGCGGCGCCCCGACGGCGCGCGGTGCGCGCGGGCGCGAAGGCCGCGGCGTCCTCGCTCGATGCGGCGATCGCCGAGACGGGCGCACGCATCGCGGGCACCCTCACGATCGGCGGCCCGAGCGGCTCGGGAGGCACGAAGCGCCGGGCCGCGCGCGCGCCGAAACGCGCCGCGCGGGCGCCCTTGCACGCGGGCGATCTCGAGATCGAGACGGGACCGGACGAAGCGGCGGTCGTGCTGCGCGAGAACCCGGACGGCACGACGTCGTGGCTCTACCCCGAACCCGCGCCCGAGGGCGGCGGCCGCCGGCGCGCCCGCGCCGCCGCGCCGGCCCCGCACGCCGCGCCTGCGACGCAGGCGCGGCGGCGCTGGGTCTGCCGCGTCACGGTGCACGCGGCTCCGGTCTCCGCGCCATCCCGCGGCCCGAAGAAGCGCCGGCTCTTCGGCGCGATCGCCGCGGCGGTGGTCAAGGTGATCGTCTTCAAGGTGATCGGCTGGGCCGCTGGCGAGCTGCTCCAGCACCTGGTCAAGCGCCACGAGACGAAACGCATGAAGGAGGGCTTCAAGAAGGTCACGGCCGACGGCTTCGCGCCGCCGGACACGCCACCGATGGCGGAAGGCGACTGGCCCGATCTCTCCGGCAAGCGGGCGCTCGTCTTCGTCCACGGCACGTTCAGCGACGCGCTCGGCGCGTTCCGGCTGCTCGACCGTGCGACGTTGCAGGCCCTGATCGCGCGCTACCCCGGCGGCGTGTACGCGTTCGACCACTTCACGCTCAGCAAGAGTCCGCTGGAGAACGCGCAGTTGTTCTACGAGCAGATTCCGATCGGGCAGGGCGACCTGCAGTTCGACCTCGTCTCGCACAGCCGCGGGGGGCTGGTGGCGCGCAGCCTCACCGAGATGAACCAGCAGCCGCAGGTGACGTTCGGCAACGTGGTGTTCTTCGGCACGCCCAACGCGGGCACGCCGCTCGCCGACCCGGCGCGGCTCAAGCAGTGCCTCGACGTGGTCACGAACCTCACGAAGCTGCTGCCGCCGTTCGCGGGCCTGTTCGTGATCTCGTGGATCGTCGCGGTCGTGCAGTGGGTCGCGGCGAACGGCGTGGGCAAGCTGCCGGGGCTGGTGCCGCAGGATCCGCACTCGGACTTCCTGAAGGCGCTCAACGACCCCGCGACCGTGCCGCAGGGCCGCTATGCGGCGGTCACCGCGAACTACGAAGCCGATTCCGGCCTGCTCGCGAAGCTGCGCGACAAGGGCATGGACGCGTTGTTCGCGGCCGACAACGACCTCGTGGTGCCCACGGCCAGCGTCACGACGGTCGACGCGGCGTCGCCGAACCCGGCGCTGCTCGCGGACCGGGTCTTCCACTTCCAGGGGGGCCGGGTCTTCCACGGGAACTTCTTCGAGCAACCGGAGTCGCGGGCGTTCCTGCTGACGGTGCTGCGGTAGTGAGCGTGCCGCGCGGGGCGCGTGGCGTCGCGGCGGCTACACCTGCACGCCGCGGAACAGCCACGCGCCCAGCGCGACCATGACCGCCGCGAACGCGCCGAGCGCCGCGAGGCTCGCGAGCGGCGGGATCTGCGCCGCACCGGTGAGACCGTAGCGAATGCCCTCGACGCCGTAGGTGAGCGGGTCGATCAGCGTCAGGCCGC
>CAZIXL010000223.1:0-5570 GCA_964542885.1 uncultured bacterium | reverse complement strand
CGCGCGGCTCTACGGGCTGCTCCCCGGCGGCACGTTCGGCTGGCTCGGGCCGCGCTGCCGCGGGGGCGGGGCCGCGCCGCCGCGGCCCCGCCGGCGCCGCGGTTCCCCCGGCGCCTCACGTCCGGGCCGCGGCCCGCGGGCGCAGGCCGACCTGCGCGATGCACGCCTCGATGCGCTTCGTCGTCTGCTCGATGTCGGCGTCGAGCCCGATCGAGAAGCGGATGAGGCCCTCCGAGATGCCCGCCGCCGCGCGCTCCTCGGCCGGCATCTCGCTCGAGGTGCTGTGGCCGGGCATGCTGAAGAGCGTCTTGAAGTAGCCGAGGCTCACCGCGAGGTAGCCCACCTTCGCGTCCTGCATGGCCTGCATGAGCTTCGCCGCCAGGGGCGCCTCGACGGCGTCCAGCGTCATCATGCCGCCCCAGCCGTAGCCGTCGTTGGCGAGCCGCCCGAGCAGCGCGTGATGCGGGTGGGAGGGGAGCCCGGGGTAGTGCACGTCGAACCCGAGGGCCTCGAGCCGCTTCGCCACGTGCAGCGCGTTCGCGCTGTGCTTGCGCATGCGCACGTGCAGGCTGTGCAGGTTCTTCAGGATGCTCGCGGCGCGGAAGCTGTCGAGCACGGGACCCAGCAGCATGCTCGTCCCCGAGTTGACGTCGTTCAGCCGCGCGACGAAGTCGTGGCTCGAGACGACGCAGCCCGCGACGCAGTCGCTGGTGCCGTTGATGAACTTGGTCATCGAGTGCAGGACGACGTCGGCCCCGAGCCGCAGCGGCGAGAGGATCATGGGGCTGAAGGTGTTGTCGACGACCAGCGTCGCGCCGCGCTCGTGCGCGACCGCCGCCAGCGCGGGGATGTCGGCGACCTCGAGCAGGGGGTTGCTGACCGACTCGATGTACAGCACGCGCGTGCGGGGGGTGAAGGCCGCGCGAACGGCGGCGTGATCGGTGAGGTCCGCGAAACGCGCCGTCACGCCGAAGCGCGGCAGCAGGTTCTTGAGCAGCGCGTAGGTGCCGCCGTAGACGTTGCGCCCGCACACGATCTCGTCGCCCTGCGAGCAGAGCGCGAGCAGCGTCGTGCTGATGGCCCCCATGCCCGACGCCATGACCTGCGCGGATTCGCCGTCCTCCATGCGCGCGAGCGCCTCGGCGAGGAACTTGTTCGTGGGGTTCCAGTGCCGCGAATAGAGGTAGCAGCCCTCGATCTCGTGTTCGAAGGCCTCCTCCATCTTGTCCTGCGACAGGAAGGTGTAGGTCGAGGAGTCGGTGATCGACGGGTTGACGTCGCCGAACTCGCCGAACACCAGGAAGTCCTGGACGCGGCTGGCGGGGTCGAAGCCCATGGGAGGTCTCCCGGGGAAGGTTGCCGGTCGGTCGTCTTCGGCGGGGAGGCGGACCGGCCGAGCAGACTACCGGGACGGCGCCCCGTCAACCGCGGGGGGCCCCGCCGGGGGCCGCGCGGCGGCGCTGTCGGCGCGCAGGAAGCGCGTGACGTGGAGCGGAGCGTTGTACGAGGTCCAGGTGCTGTCCTCGACCCGTGCGCGGCCGTCGGCGGCCACCTCGAGCGTGCGGTCGGCGAGCGCGCGGCGCTCGGGGCTCCAGGCGCTGCGGATGATCACCCACACCTCGTCGTACGGCTGGCTCTGCACGCGGGTCTCGGCCTCGACCTCGTCCAGCTGCTTCGGCGTGAACGTGGCCGAGAACGGCTGGTCCGCGTGGTGCACCTCGATCGCCCGGATGCCCGTGCCGTCGTGCCGCAGGTAGTAGGCGAGCGGGTCGGCGTCGAACGGCACCAGCACCGCCGTGCGCCCGGGCGCGGCCTCGGCGCGGATGTGCGCGGTGACCTGGCGCCACGGCTCCTTCGCGAAGTCGTGCTGGTAGCGGAACAGCCCGAGCAGGGTGATCGCGAGCATCCAGGCGACCAGCGCGAGGCGCGCCGCGACCGGGCGGACGGCCTCGAGCCCGACCGCGTAGAGGATCATCACGAACGGGCCCAGGAACACGAAATAGCGCGGCAGCAGCAGCGACTGCTTGATCGAGACGATCGCCACCAGCACGACGGGCACCACCCACGCGATCCAGGCGAGGCGCGCGACGAACCCGCGCGCGCTGCGCGCGAACGCGACCGGCACGGCGAGGGCCAGCACGATCACCCACGGCAGCGCGACCAGCACCTGCGCGAGCAGGTCCGGCATGTACGCGCCGAGGCCGGGCACGTCGGAACCGCGCGGGGCGTTCACCAGCGGGAACGGCGTGATGAGCGCCGAGCGCACCACGTTGAACACGCCGTGGCCGCTCGCCGGCGGGATGTACCAGTGCGACTGGCCGAGGTGCTCGGCCATCGCGCGGCTGAAGATCACCCAGGGCACGTACAGCAGGCCGGCGACCGCCAGCGAGCCCGCCCACGGCCAGAACCGCCGGCGCCCCGTGGGCGTGAGCACGGCCACGGCGCCCTGCGCGGCGGCGCCGAGCGCGGCGATCGTCTGGGTCCAGAGCCCGGCCGAGGTGAGCAGTACGAGCGGCAACCAGCGCTGCGGCCCGGGGCTCTGCTGGAGCCGGCCGTACACGTACATCGCCGCGACCATGAACATGGCCACCGGCACGTACGTGCGGGCTTCCTGCGCGTACTGGACCTGGAACGGCGAGAGCGCCGCGAACAGCATGGCGAGCGTCGCGTAGCCGCGGGAGAGCCCGAGCCGCGCGAGCCGGTACGTGAGCCAGACCAGCACCAGCGAGGCCACGGCGGGGAAGAGGCGCAGGAACGCCTCGTTGTCGCGGATCGCCAGCAGCCACGACGTGACGAGGTAGTAGAGCGGCGGGCTGGCGTCGCGCGTCACGCAGCGATGCAGCAGCTCGCCGAGCGGCATCGACGCCGCGGTCCAGGTCGAGCCCTCGTCGGTCCACACGGGCCGCGACCCGAGCCCCGCGAAGCGCAGCGCGGCGGCGGCGACGAGCACCGCGATGGGGCCGACCTGGGTCGCGAGGGGCGGGCGCGCCCCCGGGGGCCGGGCCGGTACCGGGCTCATGCCCGTCCCAGCAGCGCGTCCACGATGTGGTGCGCCGCGCGGCCGTCGCCGAACGGGTTGGGCCAGCCACCACCGTGCGCCAGCATGCGCCGGGCGCCGTCCACGATCGCGTCCGCCGACGCGCCCACGAGCACGTTGGCGCCCACGTCCACCGATTCGGGCCGCTCGGTGTTGTCGCGCAGCGTCACGCACGGCACGCCCAGGCAGCACGCCTCCTCCTGCAGGCCGCCCGAGTCCGTCAGCGTGAGCGCGGCCTGCGCGTGCAGGCCGAGGAAGTCGAGGTAGGGCAGCGGCGGCAGGGCGCGAACCCCGCGCCCCCAGCCCAGGTCCATCGCCTGCAGGCGCTGCGTCGTGCGCGGGTGCCCCGCGCACAGCACCTCGCGGCCGGTCGCGTCGGCGACCGCCGACAGTCCTTTCACGATGCCCTTGAGCCGGTCCGGCCGGTCGGTGTTCTCGGCCCGGTGAACGGTCGCGACCGCGTAGCGCTTCGGCACGACGCCGAATCGCGAGCCCACGCCCGTGGCCTCGGCGCGCGGGCGCTGGCGCTCGAGTTCGTCCACCACCGTGTTGCCGGTCACGTACACGCGCGACTCGGCGATCCCCTCGCCGCGCAGCGTGTGCTTGGCGCGCGCGGTCGGCGCGTAGAGGTGGTCGGACAGGTGGTCGGTGAGGATGCGGTTGATCTCCTCGGGCATGCTGCGATCGTACGACCTCAGCCCCGCCTCGACGTGGCCCACGTGCATGCCCAGCTTCTGCGCGGCGAGCCCGGCCGCGAGCACCGAGTTGGTGTCGCCCTCGACCAGCACCCAGTCGGGCTTCTCGCGCTCGAAGATCGGCGCGATGCCGCTCACGATCGTGCCGATCTGGTAGGCCTGCGTGCCCGAGCCGACCGCCAGGTTCGTGTGCGGCACCGGCAGGCCCAGCTCCTCGAAGAACACGCCGTCCATCTCGTAGGAGTAGTGCTGGCCGGTGTGCAGCAGCAGGTAGGGCACCTCGCGCTCGACGCACGCGCGTACGAGCGGGGCCATCTTGATGATCTCGGGGCGCGTGCCGACGACGATCGCGACCTTCACGAACGGCCCTCCGCCTTCCCGGCCGCTTCGAGCCGCGCGACCTGCTCCGGCGTGTACTTCGTCATGCGCTCCCAGCGCCGGCGCACGAGCAGCCCGAGGGTCGAGCGGATGGTGCGCAGCACCTTCATCTTGCTCTGGCCCACGCGCTCGCCGTAGTCGAGCACGAAGCCGAGCTCGCTCACGCGTACGCCGAGCGGCCCGAGCCGGAGCAGCAGGTCCATGACCGCCTCGAACCCGCGGGCGGTGCACAGTTCCTCGCCGTACACGGCGCGGGCGCGGCGCAGCACCGGGATGCGGTACGCGCGGAAGCAGCACGTGTAGTCGCGCACGCCGGGGATCGGGTAGAGGGTCGAGAAGATCACGCTCGCGACGTCGCTGAGCGCGCGCCGGTAGCCCGGCACGCCGTGCACCTCGGCTCCCGAGCGGTAGCGCGAGGCGATCGACAGGTCGGCGCCGTCGCGCACGCGCGCGACCAGGTCCGGGATGAGCGCGGGCGGGTGCGTGTTGTCGGCGTCGAGCGTGACCAGCACGTCGTCGGGCGCGGCGTGGTCGAGCACCCAGTAGATGCCCGTGCGCAGGCCCGCCCCGAGGCCGCGGTTCTGCTCGTGCGAGAGCACCTCGAGCTTCATCTCGCCGCCGCTCTCCGCGACCGCGGCGCGCGCCTCGGCGACGGTGCGGTCGGTGGAGCCGTCGTCCACGAGCACCGCCGTGTAGTCCTCGTTGCGCCCGCGGTAGGCCTGCCACAGGGCGAGCAGCGTCGGGCGGATGACCTTCTCCTCGTTCCACGCCGGGAAGATGACCCAGATCATGCGGCGCTCCCGGTCGCGGCGGCGGCCCCGACCTCGTCGAGCAGCCGCGGCAGCATCCGGTTCACGACGCCGCAGCACGAGTTCCACGAGTTCACGTACGGGTACACCTGCGCGGTGCAGGCCAGGTACAGCCGGCCGGGGATCACGCTCGAGGGCGGCACCTTCTTCGCGTAGCCCGTCGTCCAGATGGGTTCCACGTACGGGGCGCGGAACAGGTAGCTCTCGCGGATGCCCGCGGTGGACCCGGGGAAGAGCGACTCGAGGTCGGCGCGGTAGCGCGCGAGCAGCTGCTCGTCGGGCGTGCGGTACAGCTCGGTGTCGCGGTGCGTGTAGTTGACCAGGTAGTTGACGTACAGGCCGTGCGTGCGCTCGAGCGGCACCAGGTTCGACATCTCGATCACGCCCTGCGCGAGCGCGCCGCTGTCCACCCACGGCATCCAGTAGTAGGGGGTGAACGGCTTCTCGGTCAGGAACATGGCGCTCACGACACCCTGGTAGTCGAGCTTGAGGCCCGCCACCGACTCCGGCACCGGCAGCCCGCGCGTCATCTTCTGGAAGTGCGTCAGCGGCGACGTGCACACGACGAAGTCGTACGAGGCGCTGCCCTCGCCCTCGACCGCCACGGCCATCCGGCCGCCGTCGTCGGTGATCGCGCCCACGCGCGCCCCC
>CAZIXL010000222.1:0-5574 GCA_964542885.1 uncultured bacterium | reverse complement strand
CGGGCGGGCCGCCCGGGTGGCCGATGGCCCGGCGCGCGCCCCGGCGGGTGAGCCCGCACCGCGGTGCGGCGCCCGCCCGCGGGCACGCCGCCGCCGCGCCACGCCAGGCGCGTGCGCGGCCGCGCTCGGCGCCGCTCCGGGCCCTTCGGCGCAGGCCGTGCAGCGTGCGCGATCGAAGCGCGAAAGTTGCCGCAATCCCCTGCCGAAGACGGGGCGACCCGGTTGGCCCGACCGTTGCAGCCCGCGGCCGACCACACACCGCGCCGCCGTCCGTCCCCGGACCGGCGCGCGCGCCAGCCTCGGACCACCGCAGGAGAAGAGTTCGCCCATGCCCACGTCGCTCGCGCGGCGCGCGTCGTCGCGCCTGTCCATCGTCTTCGTCCTCGGCTCCGTCCTCGCGGGCTGCGGCACCTCGACCACCCCGACCTCGCCGGCCGGCGGCAACGCGACCGAGCAGGCGGCCATCACCACCGTGCTCGCGTCCGACCCGTCGTTCCTCGACGACGGCCTCCTCGCGGCCGGCACCTCGACGCCGGCGGCGCGCGCGCAGCCGGCGGGCGCGACGGCCGCGATCCCGCCGCTCACCTTCTGGCGCACGATCACGCAGTCGCGCGTCGCGCTCGCCTGGGCGTTCGCCGACTCCGACGCGAACGGGCGGCCGCGCCTGGCCGACGTGACGGTGACGCGGCGGCTGGCAGGCACCTTCAGCGTGCTCGCGCAGGGCGCGGATTCCACGAACGGCGACAGCGTGCGCGTCGTGCGCAAGCCGCTCGCCGACACGTGGGTGCGCCACCTGCGCCTGCGCCGCCTGCCGACGGGCTCGGGCGACGCCACCGTGTGGCGCGTGGTCGGCGCCTCGCTCGCCGACGTCACGTCGGACGACGCGACCGTGGCGATCACGAGCGTGCGCGTGCAGGGTCCGGGCTGCGACACGACGCTGACCGACCCCGCCGCGCTGTGGACGCTGCCGCGCGTCCGGCTGTTCGCCCCGGGCGACATCGTCACGATCACCGCCACGACGCCGCGCGCCGACGCCGTCGTGATCGGCTACTGGCACGACCGCCGCGCGCCGTTCCAGAACCAGGGCGACGGCACGCACGTGTTCGATCTGCACATCGGCGACGGCGACGGCGGCTGGCGCTGGTTCGCGGTGAACGCGCTCACGAACGGCACGCTGCACGACGACGCCATGCCGTACGACTCGAAGGCCTGGGCGTTCGGCTGCTACGTCGGCGCGCGCCCCGATCGCCAGTACTACTGACACCGCGCAACGGGGCGAACGACGCGGGCGGCCCGCTCCGGCGGACCGCCCGCGTGCGTCGCGCGCGTGGGTGCGCTCACGCCTTCGCGCGCCTCGCCTCCATCTGCTCGCGCGTCGGCCCGAAGAGGCCCGGCGGCGTCCCGCCCGCGAGCCGGCACATGAGCACGAGCTGCCCGCGGTGGTGGATCACGTGGTGCAGGTGCCAGTTCCACAGCACCTCGCGCACCGACACGGTGCCGCCCGCCGGCGAGGGGAAAGCGCGCTCGAGCTGCGCGGGGCCGAGCGGCTCGAGCCGCGCGACCGCGGCGGCGTGCACGCGCTCGTAGGCCGGCGCGAGCTCGGCGACCGTCTTCGGCCGCGCGGGCTTCTTCGAGAAATCGAACGCACCGTTCGCGACCGACCAGGACACCATCTCGTCCAGCTCGGCGAGGTGCCAGGCCAGGCCCCCGAGCGTCCAGCCCTGCGGGTCGGGGCGGAACTCGTACTGGTCCTCGGGCAGTGCGCGCAGCACCTTCAGCGTGCCCTGCGCCTCGTGCTTCCAGGCGGCGACGTAGGTCGCCAGTTCGTTCGGCGTCATGCGGGGCTCCTCGGGTCGGAAGAGGGTTCTCGCTCCGGTGCGCGCAGTCTAGATGCCCGGTCCCGGGGCGGCGATTCCGGGTTCACCGGCGAGCGGCAGCCGCGCGCGGGCGAGGCAGCCGGTGTGCCCCGCGCGGTTGGCCAGCGCGAGCGTGCCGCCGTGCGCCTCGGCGATCTGCCGCGCGAGCGCGAGCCCGATGCCGGTGCCCTCGGGCTTGGTGGTGAAGAACGGCACGAACAGGTTCGACGTGTCGGCGAGCCCCGGCCCTTCGTCCTCGACGTCCAGCTCGAGGAAGCCGCCGCTCGCGCGCCAGTCGATCCAGGCGCGCCCGCCGGTCTCGAGCGCCGCGTCGGCGGCGTTGCGCACGAGGTTGATGAGCAGCTGGTCGAGCTGGTCGCCGTCGGCGCGCAGCGTCGCGTCGGGTCCGCCGCGCACCTCGACCGCGAGGCGCGTCTCGAGCGCGGCTGCGCGGCGCGCCCAGTCGTCGACGCGCACGACGCCCGGCACGGGCCTCGGCAGCCGCGCGAGCTGCGCGTACGCGTGCATGAAGCGCGCGAGCGCGCGCGAGCGCGACTCGATCACGCCCAGCCCGTCGCGCAGGTCGGCGTCGCCGCCGTCGCCGGTGCGGGCGAGGCGCGCGCGCAGGCTGCCCGCGATCGACTGGATCGGCGCCAGCGAGTTGTTGATCTCGTGGCTCAACACCCGGATCAGGCGCTGCCACGCGAGCCGCTCCTCGTCGCGCAGCGCGCGGCCCAGGTCGGAGACCACGACCAGCTGGTGCGGCCGGCCCTCGTGCCGGTACGTGCCGCGGCGGATCTCCCAGCGCCCCGAGCGCCCGGGCAGGGCCAGTTCCAGCAGGCGCGGCGTCTCGCCCGCGAGCGTCTCGGCCAGCCCGAGCGAGGCGGCGTCGCGCCCGAGCGCGCGCTCGGCCGAGACCGCCAGCAGGCGCTCGCCGTCGCGGTTCACGACGCGCAGCCGGCCTTCGGGATCGAACGCGAACAGTGCGACGTCGATCGACTCCATGACCTGCCGCAGCAGCGAGGCGGCCGAGAAGGCCTCGAAGCGGCGCTGCCGCATCTGCTCGGCGAGCGCGTTCACCTCCCAGTACGCCAGCCCCAGCGAATCGTCGGGGTCGGCCCCGCGCGCGCGGATCGAGGTGTCGCCCTCGCGGATCGCGCCCACCAGGTTCGAGAGCGTCTGCAGCGGGCGCTCGGCGCGCTCGCGCACGGCCAGCGCGCCGATCAGCCACGAAGCACCCACCGCGAGCTGCAGCATCGTGCGCAGCCCCGGGTCGAGGTCGGCCCGCGCCAGCGCGACGCCGGCGACGAGCACGGCGGGCGCGCTCCAGGCCAGCGCGATCAGGGCGACGCGCGCCCCGTACGAGAGCCGGCGGCGCCGCGCGCTCACGAGCCGGCGGCCCGGATGCCGTGGCGCTCGAGGCGCCGGTAGAGCGCGCTGCGCGAGAGGCCGAGCGAGCGGGCCGCGAGGCTCACGTTACCGCCGTTGCGGTCGAGCGCACGCTGGATGAGCAGCCGCTCGGCCTCGTCGAGCGTCAGTTGCTCGATCGGCGGGGCACCGTCCTCCGCGGTGCGCAGGCCCAGGTCGACGGGCTCGAGCAGCGTGCCGCGCGCGAGCAGCACGGCGCGCTCGATCGCGTGCCCCAGCTCGCGCACGTTGCCCGGCCACGGGTGCGCCAGCAGGGCCTGCAGCGCCGGGTCCGAGAAGCCGCCGAGCGGCTTGCGGTAGCGCTTCGCATAGCGCTCGAGGAACAGCGCCGCCAGCGCGGGCACGTCCTCGCGCCGCTCGCGCAGGGGCGGCAGGTGGATCTCGACCGTGTTCACGCGGAACAGCAGGTCCTCGCGGAAGCGCCCGGCGCCGCACTCCGCGCGCAGGTCGGCATTGGTCGCCGAGACGAGCCGCACGTTCGCGTGCAGCGTGCGCGAGGAGCCCACGCGCTCGAACTCGCCGGTCTGCAGCACGCGCAGGAGCTTCGCCTGCTGCGCGAGCGGCACGTTCGCCAGCTCGTCCAGGAACAGCGTGCCGCCGTCGGCCAGCTCGAAGCGGCCGGTACGCTCGCCGGTGGCGCCGGTGAAGGCGCCCTTCGCGTGCCCGAAGAGCTCGCTCTCGAACACGCCCTCCGAGAGCCCGCCCGCGTTCACGGCGAGGAACGGCCGGTTCGCGCGCGGCGAAAGCGCGTGCACGAGCCGTGCGACCAGCTCCTTGCCGGTGCCGTGCTCGCCGGTGACGAGCACGTTCGCCTCGCTCGGCGCCACCCGCTGCACCACGTCGAGCACGGCCCGCATGGCCGGGGACTCCGAGACGATCTCCGGCAGCCCCTCGCGGCGCAGCAGGCGGTTCTCCTGCTCGAGCCGCGCGCCGCGCTTGAGCGCGCGCCCCAGCTCGAGCTGCGTGCGCAGCACCTGCAGCAGCCGCTCGTTGTCCCACGGCTTCTGCACGTAGTCGCGCGCCCCGCGCCGCACCGCCGCGACCGCCCCCTCGACGCTCCCCCACGCGGTCAGCACGATCACCGGCAGCGCGGGATCGAGCGCGCGCAGCTTCTCGAGCAGGTCCAGGCCCTCGCCGCCGCTCGTCGTGTCGCGCGCGTAGTTCATGTCGACGATCGCGAGGTCGAAGTCCTTCTGTTCGAGCGCGTGCAGCACCAGCGCCGGGCTGGTGGCGGTCTCGACCTCGTGGCCCTCGTCGCGGAGCAGCAGCCGCAGAGCCGCGAGCACGTCGGGATCGTCGTCGGCGACCAGCAGCCGCGAGGGCGCGGCCTTCGGGGCGGTCACGGCTTCACGCCCTCGGCCCAGCCGATCGAGAACCAGAACGCCGCGTCGTGGCGCCGCCCGAACGCGGCCAGCGACTCGAGCGCGCCGTCGAACTCGGCGGACGTCGCGCCGCCCGTCGCGAGGATCGCCGCACGTGCGCCGCGAAAGATGTCGCCGAGGTTCGCGACCAGCGGCTCGAACGTGTCCTGCCCCGAGCACGCCCCGAACGGCAGCAGCGCGATCCGCCGCGGGCGCAGGCCGGCCCCGGCCAGCAGCTGCACGAGCCGCCGGCCCACGATCGGGTCGCAGCCGAGCCGGTCGTACGTGCGCTGGTAGGCGCGCCACACGGTCGCGACGTGCGGCGGCTCGGGCCACAGGCGCAGTACCTCGTGGTCGTCGTCCTCGAGCACCACGCGCCCGCCGGGCCGCACCGCCGCCGACATCTGACGCACGGCCTCCTGCGGGTCGGTCACGTGCTCGAGCAGGAAGCGCGCATGCGCGGCGTCGAACGTCCCGAGCTCGTTCTCGGCCAGCGGCAGCGCCAGCGCGTCGCCGGCACGGAACTCGACGAGCGCGTCCTCGCCCGCCTCCTGCGCGAGCGCGCGCGCCCGCGCGAGCTGCTCGTCGCTGCGCTCGATCGCCAGGACGCGTGCGCCCGTCGCCCGCGCGACGTCGCGCGCGAACTGTCCCAGGCCGGCGCCCACCTCGAGCACGCTCTCACCGGGCACGGGCGACATCGCGACGAGACTCTCGCGATTGACGATCGCGTTCAGGTCCGCGAGCCGCCGCTGCTCCTCGGGATGCGTCCCATGCACGTAGGAGGAAGCCATGACGCGCGCGAATCTAGCATGCGGCGCGCGCTCTCACGGCGAGGCGCGACCGGGCCACCCTGCACCAGCACCCACGGAGCCGAAGCCGCGGCACGTCCGGACGGGCGGAGGGGCGGCGCCGGGGCGCGGCCGGGGGCG
>CAZIXL010000221.1:0-5583 GCA_964542885.1 uncultured bacterium | reverse complement strand
GGGGCCGCAAATCACTGAAAGCGCGCGCGGCGGGGGCGCGGTGTGCCGCCGCTGCTCATGCCCCCGGGCCGCGCGCCGAGACTGCGCAACCGCTGCCCGCGCACGGGCGGCGGACCTCCGGGGGCCCGGATCGGCCGGGCCGGCACCTTCACGCCAGGGAGACCGAACGCGTCCATGGAATCCTTCGACCTCGTCGTCATCGGCAGCGGACCCGGCGGCCAGCGCTGCGCGGTCCAGGCCGCGAAGCTGGGCAAGAAGGTCGCGATCATCGAGCGCGTGCGCGAGATGGGTGGCGTGTGCATCAACACCGGCACGATCCCCAGCAAGACGATCCGCGAGGCGGTGCTCGACCTGTCCGGCATGCGCCAGCGGCGTCTCTACGGCGAGGAGTTCGCACCCCAGCGGCGAGCGACGGCGGCCGACGTGCTCGCGCGCGCGCACCAGGTGATGTCGGCCGAGCGCGAGGTGATCCGCGCGCAGCTCCAGCGCAACGGCATCCGGATGCTCGCCGGCCACGGGCGCTTCGCGGCGCCGCACACCGTGGTGGTCGAGGACGGCGACGAGACGACCACGCTGCAGGCGGCGTTCGTGGCGATCGCCGTCGGGACGGTCCCGGGCCTGCCGACGGGCATCCAGGTGGACCACCGGGTCGTGCTGACCAGCGACGACCTGCTGAGCCTGCCGAAGCTGCCGCGCCAGGTGATGGTGGTGGGCGCCGGCATCATCGGCCTCGAATACGGCAGCATGCTCGGCGCGCTCGGCGTCGAGGTGACCCTCGTCGACATGCGCGACCAGCTGCTCGAGATGGTGGATCGCGAGATCGTCGACGCGTTTTCGTACCACGCGCGCGAGATGGGCCTCACGTTCCGCCTCGGCGAAGCGGTGGACCGCATCGAACCGGGCGCGAACGGCCAGGCCGTGGTCACGATGAAGAGCGGCAAGCGCACGGTGGCCGAGATGGTGCTGGTCTCCGCCGGCCGACAGGGTGCGACCGACGGCCTGTCGCTCGAGAAGGCGGGTCTCGAGGCGGACGCGCGCGGGCGCATCGCTGTGAACGAGCACTACCAGACGAAGATGCCGCACGTGTACGCGGTCGGCGACGTGGTCGGCTTTCCCGCGCTCGCCTCGACCAGCTCCGAACAGGGCCGCCACGCGGCGTGCCACATGTTCGGCGTCGAGACGCGCGACCTGTCGGCGCTCTACCCGTTCGGCATCTACGCCATTCCCGAGATCAGCTGGGTGGGCGCGACCGAGGCGCAGCTCACGAAGCAGGGCGTGCCGTACGAAACGGGCGTCGCACGCTACAAGGAGATCGCGCGCGGACAGATCCTGGGCGACCCGAACGGCATGCTCAAGCTGATCTTCCACATCGACACCCGGAAGATCCTCGGCGTATGGTGCCTCGGCACGCAGGCGACGGAGCTCGTGCACATCGGGCAGGCCGTGATGGCGCTCGACGGGACGCTCGACTACTTCGTCAACAGCGTCTTCAACTACCCGACCCTCGCCGAGTGCTACAAGGTCGCGGCCCTCGACGGGTTCAACAAGATCCGCGCGCTCGGCGCCGCGACGCCCGCCAGCGCGGTGGCACCCCTGCCGACCCAGAAGACCCCATGAACGTCAGCGGAACGCTGCAGCTGGAAACGGTCGAAGGGACGGGCCTGCGGTTCCGGGCCCGTTTCCCCAAGGGCGAGATCGTCTACGACAACGGCCCCGAGGCGATCGCCGCCGGCCCGATGGTGGCCCTGCTCGGCGCGGTCGCCGCGTGCGGGGCGATGGACGTGATCAGCATCCTGCGCAAGAAGCGCCTCGACGTGACCGGCTACGAGATCGCGATCGAAGCCGCGCGGGCCGAGGAGCACCCGAAGCGCTGGACCGCGATCACGCTGGTCCATCGCGTGACGGGGCACGCCGTGCCGCTCGCGGCCGTCGAGGAGGCCGTGCGGCTGAGCGCCACGAAGTACTGCGGCGCCCGCGCGACGCTCGACCCCGGCATGCCGGTGAACGATCGCTGCGAGGTGATCGAGGGCTGACGGCGGCCGTGCCCGGGAGGTCCGACTTGTGTAGCATCCGGCCGGGCGTCCGCGAGGGCGCCCGGCCTTCCGTTTCCGCGAGATCGACTCGGCGCGCGTGCCGCGCCTTCGAGGAGCCGTCATGCCCGAATACCGCATCGAGAAGGACAGCCTCGGCGAGATGCAGGTGCCCGCCGCGGCCCGCTACGGCCCGCAGACCCAGCGGGCGGTCGAGAACTTCCCCGTCTCCGGCCGGCCGCTGCCGCCGGCGTTCGTGCACACGCTGGGGCTGATCAAGGCGGCCGCGGCGCGCGTCAACGCCGAGCTGGGCACCGTCGCGCCGGACGTCGCGAAGGCGATCGACGAGGCCGCGCTCGAGGTCGCGGGCGGCAAGTGGGACGCCGAGTTCCCGATCGACGTGTTCCAGACCGGCAGCGGCACGTCGTCGAACATGAACGCGAACGAGGTCATCGCGCACCGCGCGAGCGAGATCCTCGGGCGCAAGGTGCACCCGAACGACCACGTGAACTTCGGCCAGAGCAGCAACGACGTGATCCCGACCGCGCTGCACGTCTCGGCCGTGCTCGAGATCGAGCGCGACCTGCTGCCGGCACTCGCGACCCTGTGGACCGTGCTCGACGCCAAGGCGCGCGAGTTCCACGAGGTGATCAAGACCGGGCGCACGCACCTGATGGACGCGACCCCGATCCGGCTCGGCCAGGAGTTCTCGGGCTACGCCTCGCAGGTCCAGCACGGCATCGCGCGCGTGAAGGCCACGCTGCCCGACCTGTGCGAGCTGGCGATCGGCGGCACGGCCGTCGGCACGGGCCTCAACACCCACCCGGACTTCGGGCGGCGCATGGCGGCCGAGCTGGCGCAGCTGACGGGCCGGCCGTTCACCGAGGCCTCCAACCACTTCGAGGCGCAGGGCGCGCAGGACGGCGCGTGCTGGACGAGCGGCGCGCTCAACTCGGTCGCCGCGAGCCTCATGAAGATCGCCAACGACGTGCGCCTCATGAACAGCGGGCCGCGCTGCGGGCTCGGCGAGGTGACGCTGCCGGCGATCCAGCCGGGCTCGAGCATCATGCCCGGGAAGGTGAACCCGGTGATCTGCGAGTCGGTCGTGCAGGTGGGCGCGCAGGTGATGGGCAACCACGTCGCGATCACCGTGGGCGCGCAGTGGGGGCAACTCGACCTGAACGTCATGCTGCCGCTGATCGCCCGCAACCTGCTCGAGAGCGTCCAGCTGCTGGCCGCCGTCTCGCGGGTCTTCGCCGACAAGGCGCTGCGCGGGCTCGTGGCGAACGCCGAGACGTGCGCGGGCTACATCGAGATCTCGCCCAGCATGGCCACCGCGCTCAACCCGCTCATCGGCTACGACAAGGCGGCCGAGATCGCGAAGCGCTCGTTCAAGGAGCGCCGCCCGGTGCGCGAGCTGGCGCGCGAGATGACGTCGCTCGCACCCGCCGAGATCGACGCCGCGCTCGACCCGGCCCGCCAGACGCAGCCCGGGTTCGAGGCGGGGGGCGGAGCCGGGGGCTGAGCCGTGTCGTTCGCCGCCACCCACGGCGTCCCGTCGCACGACGAGCTGGCCGCGCGCTTCGAGGAGGCGCGCGGCCGCGTCGCGCAGGCCGCGCACCGCACGCCGGTCGTGACCTCGCGCGCGCTCGACCGGCTGCTCGGTGCGCAGTTCTTCTTCAAGTGCGAGAACCTGCAGCGCATGGGCGCGTTCAAGTTCCGGGGCGCGTGGAACCTGGTCGCGCAGCTGCCTGCGGAAGTGCGCGCTCGCGGCCTGGTCGCGTACTCGTCGGGCAACCATGCGCAGGCCGTGGCCCTGGTCGCGCGCGAGTTCGGGGTGCCGGCGGTCATCGTCATGCCGAGCACGGCGCCGCGCGTGAAGCTCGAGGCGGTGCGCGGCTACGGCGCCGAGCTCGTGCACTACGACCTGCTGGGTGAGCCGCGCGAACCGCTCGCTGCGCGGCTCGCGCGCGAGCGCGCGCTCGCGCTCGTGCCGCCGTTCGACCACCCCGACATCGTGCTCGGACAGGGCACCGCCGCGGCCGAACTGATCGAGGACGCGGGTCCCCTGGACCTGCTGCTCGTGCCGCTCGGCGGCGGCGGGTTGCTGTCGGGCTGCGCGCTCGCCGCCAACCTCGAGGCGTCGGGCTGCCGGGTCGTCGGGGTCGAGCCCGCCGCGGGGGACGACGGCGCCCGCTCGTTCCGCAGCGGCCGGCTCGAGCGGGCGCTCGAACCGGTGGCCACGATCGCCGACGGCGCCCGGACGCCGGCGCTCTCCGAGCTGACGCTGGCCCTGGTCCGGCGCTACGCGCACGACGTGGTCACGGTCACGGACGGCGAACTGCTGGCGGCCCTGCGGCCCCTCTGGGAGCGCTTGAAGCTCGTGGTGGAACCCACCGGGGCGCTTGGATTTGCGGCGGCCCACTGCGGCCGTGTCCCGGTCGGCGGCCGGCGCGTCGGCGTGCTCGTCTCGGGCGGCAACGCCGACATCGAGGCGGTCGCCGCCGCGTTCGCCGGCAGGACCTGACCTTCAGCGGCAGCGGCGCGCGGTCGAGACTCCGGCGGGTGACCCACGGTCCCGGCCGCGCGTGCCCCGCGGCCGGCGTTCGCTCGCGAAAGGCCGCGCCCGCATGTCCGCCCACCCGCCACTCGGTCCCCACGAGGACGCCCTCGTCCTGCTGCTCGATCCCGACGGCTGGATCGAGATGATCGGGCCGCACCCCGAGCGGCTCACGGGCTGGGCCGAGGCGCAGCTCCGCCGCAAGAACTTCGAGATCTTTTCGGCGCAGGACGCGACGGGCCCGGTGCGCAACGCCATGCTGCGCGCGATGGGCGAGGGCCGGCTGTGGCGCTGCGAGGCGACGCTCGCCGCCCCGAACGGCGCGCGCCTGCCGTGCCGGCTCGCGCTCCACCCGCTCGAGGACGACACGGGACGCAAGCACCGCTACGTCTGCACGGTCCGCCCGCCCGCCGAGTTCCGCACGCACGCCGAGGAGGTCGAGCGCGCGCACGCGCAGGCGGCCGAGGCCGCGCGCGAGAAGAACGAGTTCCTGCGCAGCATGAGCCACGAGCTGCGCACGCCGATGAACGGCATCGTCGGCATGGCCGACCACCTGCTCGCGGGCGAGCTGGAGCCCGGGCAGCGGGCCGACGTCGTCACGCTGCGCCGTTCGGCCGGCGAGCTGCTGTCCGTGCTCGGCGAGCTGCTCGCGTTCTCGGGGCTCGAATCCGACGCGGCGGCCGCCGAACACGTGCCGTTCCGCCTCCGCCCGCTGTTGCGCGAACTCGACACGCAGGTGCTGCCGGAGGCGAGCCACCGCGGCCTCGCGTGGGAGGTGACGGTGGCGCCCGGCGTACCCGACTGGCTCGAGGGCGACCCGGGCCGGCTGCGCCACGTGCTCGGGCGCCTGGCCGACAACGCGATCAAGTACACCGAGCGCGGCTCGGTGAAGCTCGTGGTGCGCGCGGAGCGCGCCGAAGGCGCGCGCGCACCTGACGTTCGAACTGACCGACACGGGCATCGGCATTCCCGAGCCGCAGCAGCGCGCGCTCG